>NZ_JBSFGB010000075.1:0-21761 GCF_053596375.1 Streptomyces sp. NPDC001709
CGCACGCTCACGCAGCTCGGCAGGGTAAGGGGACGGACGGGCCATGACTCGATCCTCTCAGGGAATCGAGCCTCCATCAGACCCGGAGCGCTTCACTGTCCGGGCCGTACCCGCCACGGGCCCGGCGCATCCGCAGGGTCTCGCGCGGCTAACCCCACCCCTTGGCACCTTGTCCTGCACCAGCGAGACAGCGATCCGTCGCCCGCACGCCGCCCCTGCAACCTCGGAGCCTCCGATGACCATGCCCCGCCTCACCGACTCCTTCACCAACCTCGCACCCAGCGCACTGACCGCTCTGACGGGTGCTCCATGGTGGGGCATCGCCCTGATCATCCTGCTCCACCTGGTGATCCAGAACCTCCCCCAGCACGTCCTCATTCTCGTCCAGGCACGCAACCAAGCACGCCAAGGACGCCACGAAGGCCGGCTCCTGGGCCGGCTACCCAGACGACACGCCCTTCAGGGATTGACCCACATCAGGCAAGCGCGAGAAGCAGTCAGCGCACCGCCGGGCTCCCTGTCCGCACCCGCCGATCCGCCTGCCACCGGCACACCAGCAACGCCAACCTGACGGGCCGGAGGCGCTCCGAGTGGGCCGCCCGTTCCAACGCTGGCCGCTCAGCACCGTACTTGGTGCCACCAGCCGCCAATGGCTCACGGCCCAGCCCCGCACAGGGACGGGGCGCCAGCCGCCTTCCAGGCGTCCCGCTCGGTGATCTCCTTCCAGCGCTCGTCGGTGAACTTCTCCCCGTACCGCTTGCACACCGGCCGCCGCGCCTCACCTCAACAGAGTTGAGTCAGAGCCCGAGATATGACGTCACTTTGTGGGACGGCCCGCGGCCCGTGAGGGCAGCGGGCCGTCGAGGCGGGGCCTGCAGGTGTCAGAACCCGTCTGTGAACCCTTGATCAGGACGAATCAGCTGAACGGCTGGTCGTTGAGTGCCTGGCCAGCCTTTTCAGCCGGCCCCGAGTGGGCCCGTGCGTCACCCTCGCCAGAACAGGTGGTGCGTCACGCCGCTCGGGCTGGGCACGACCTCCAGGTGAAAGCGGTCGAGCAGCTCATCGGGGGACTCCCAAAGTCGTAGTCCGGACCCGAGCTTCACCGGCGAGACCGCCACATGCATGGTGTCGACGAGGTCGGCGTCGAGGAACTGCCGGATGGTGGTCACCCCGCCGCCGAGCCTGACGTCCATTCCCTGCGCCGCCTCCCGCGCCTGCGCGAGTACCGTGGCCGGGTCGCCGTCGACGAAGTGGAACGTGGTGTCGGAGAGCGTGAACGAAGGACGCGTGTGGTGCGTCATGACGAACACCGGGGTGCGGAACGGGGGTTCGTCCCCCCACCAGCCGCGCCACTCATGGTCCTGCCAGGGCCCGCGCTGGGGCCCGAACTTCTTGCGGCCCATGATCTCGGCACCGATGTTGCGTGCGAAGTCTCGCGTGAAGTAGTCGTCAAGGCCCCGGCTCCCGCCGTGATCCGTGCGCATGGGCCAGCTCGCCGTGGCTCCGGCCCATGCGAACAGCCTCTCGGGATGGTCGTGGCCGAATGGTCTCTCGAGACTCTGGTGCTCACCGGCGCCGATCCCGTCACTGGAGACGTTGAAATTCATGACTCTCAGCAGTTGATCCACGTGTTTCCTCGTCAGGTCCTGTGGCGTCATTGTGTGGCGAGGCGCCACACATCATGACGTCGAATGGGACGCGGCCGGATCGACAGCGACCCGCAACTTTTTTTCAATGCGCGGCTGAGTCTGCTTCTGAACCCCCACAGCACGCGCTGGGGGGATACCCCACTCCGATCCTGGGGTTCGCCGGATCGCACTCCGCGGGCGGCGTAACTAGCGTTCAGCCATGAGTTCGATTCTGCGAAAGCACCTCGCCATGGCACTTGGTGTCGCTACGCTGCTCATACCGCAAGGCTGGCATTGTTCATGCCGTCCAGTAGACCCCACCCTGCTTCCTGCATGTCGATCACAGGGCGGAGGAAGTGGGAGGAGACGATGGTGCCTTCGCAATGTTTGGGAGCGAAGTCGTAGTTTCTGAGCAGAGTGCCCGGGCGGCTCATCTGGGTGCAGCCGGAGAAGAACGGCCGCACCGCTGCCATGGTGAGAAGCGTCCCGGCCTGAGGTGAAGCCAGTTGGCCGCCGAGCCGGTCGAGAGCCGGGACCAGCTCGGGCATGTGCTCCTCGAACAGTCGCCGGGAACGGGCCGCACCCTCGGGCGTCTGGCCCCCTCGGTCAGCCAGTCTTTCGCACTCACCATGGTCGGCCGGACGTGCTCGGCCCAGCGCCCGTCGCCGCCATCACCGATGTCGATGGCGTGGAACGCCTTGGCGTATTGGCTCATGACGTAGGACTCAACCTTCTTTTCAGCCCTCATTTCAATGCTCGCAGGCGCCGCCAGCAGATGAGCGCACATGCGAGGGTAAGGAAGGCTTCGTGGATGTCGTCGCGGATCTCCCAGAGGTCCCGCAGGCGGCGGAACCAGTGCAGGTGTGCGAAGGCGCGCTCCACCTGGACGCCAGGAACCCACGCCCGCACCACGGTGTGTGGGTCGACGGCGTACGGGATGGGAGCTGAGGTGAGTGGTGGATGAAGATAGTGGTGAAGGTGCAGCTCGAAGGACAGAGCAGCAGTGATCGCTTAGTGTGCCCGATTCACGCCGAGGTCTCGGCGCATGGTCTCCGGTATGGATTGCAGTGGGGTCCACCCGCCAGGACTTCAGACGGGCCACTCCACGCTCCACCGGGGCCCGGGCCGCGGAGAGCGAGCGGTTGACCGTTCGCTGTAGCGGGAGCCTGCTCTGACACTGCGCGCGAGAAGAAAGCCCCGGAGATAACGTGACAGTGACGGTGGGATCTCAGGGGTTCATGGAGGTAGAGTGATGAAAAGAATACTCTTCGTAACCGTGGTGGGATCGAGCGCCGTGGTGCTGTGCGCTGTGTCAACCTGGGCCTCGGGGGGTGACGGCGACAACGGCATCGAGAAGAAGTCCCCGCAGGAGATCGCGCACCTTGCGAACCAGGCCCTGCGCTCCGCCCAATCCGAACACCTGAGAGCCAAGGACTCGGGACCGGCCGCTTCGAGGGGCGACGCCGTCAGTGCCATGGACTTCCGGCTCGACCGGAAGGCCAACTGTACCGGCTCCTTCACGCTCGGTGACAAGGGCAGCGCGCAGCTGGTCAAGCAGGGCGACGAGGTGTGGGTTAAGCCCGATGCGGCCTTCTGGAAGTCCCAGTTCCCGGGCGGCAAGGGAACTAAGGCGGCGAACCAGGTGAAGAACCGGTACGTCCACGGCAAGAACGACGACCCGGTGCTCAAGGAGCTGTTCGGCAACACGTCTCGGCTGTGCGACCTGAAAGCCTATCAGCGTGTCTCCAGCAACCAGCATGTGCTCGGCGAGCGGAAGGACGGCACGACGACCGTCGACGGCATGAGGGCCGTACGGATCACCGGCCGGTACGCGAACGGCACCAGGCTCGCGGAGTACGTCGCAACGCGGGGCAAACCCTATCCGATCAAGCTCACCGAGAAAGGCAAAGACATCGACCGGATCTTCCTCATCACGGACTACGACAAGCCGGTCCCCTCGGCCACCCCGCCCGCGAACCAGTCGGTGGACGCGTCGAAGTTGAACTGGATGCTGGGTCAGTGAGCTCTCGGGCCACCCACCCATCCGGGAAGGTCGGAGAATGCCCCGTGGGCCCCCCGCGTGCCCGGTCGAGCAGCAACCGGCGGGGAACCACGGGGAACGTCGGCATGCATCCAGAGAACGCGCACGTCAACGTCTCGCCTGGTCAGCCGCAACCCTGTTACGCGATCTTCCAAACTAGTGCGCCAAGCCCCAGGCTGGGGCGCTTGACTGGAAACTCCAGCCCAACGCCGCTCCGCCGACCGCACGTTCACAGCACCGCCCGGCGTGCACTCGTCCTTAACAACGGCTAACACAATGAGGTGGATCGGCGCTGACGGTCGTTGTCGACCCGGGAGTTCAGCGTTCAGTCCAGTGTGGATACACCGCCGTGGATCGTGTCGGATCAGCTGTGGGACCGTCTTGAGCCGCTGCTGCCGCAGCGCGAGCGGCGCTTCTGGGCTTCGGCTCGGGCATGACCTGCTGGCGCCGGCTGCGGGACTGGAACGATGCCGGAGTGTGGCAGCGGCTGCACGAGGCCCTGCTCGCCGAGCAACGCGGCGGCGAAGCTCGACTGGTCCCGCTGCGTGGTCGACTCCTCCCACATCAGGGCGTTAAAAGGGGGAGCCACACGGGCCCGTCACCGGTCGACCGGGGCCGGGCCGGCTCGAAGCACCACTTGATCACCGACGGGCACGGGACCCCGCTCGCGGTCTTGCTGACCGGCGGCAACCGCAACGACGTCACCCAGCTGATCCCGTTGCTCGATGCGATCCCGCCGGTCCGTGGCCGAGTGGGGCATCCCCGCCACAAGCCCAACTCGCTGTTCGCCGACCGAGGCTACGACCACGACGTCTACCGCGACCAGGTCCGCGCCCGCGGCATCCTGCCCGCCACCGCCCGCCGAGGCACCCGGCACGGCACCGGACTGGGCACCTACAGATGGATGATTGAGCGGACCTTCGCCTGGCTACACGGCTTCCGCCGCCTGCGCATCCGCTGGGAACGACGAGCCGACATCCACGAAGCACTCCTCAAACTCGCCTGCTGCCTCATCACCCACCGACAGCTCGGCTCATTGTGTTAGCCGTTGTAATCCGTAGGCAAGGGCGTCCATGCCCCCAAGGGCCGCCGGACGGACGCCGGCTGGTTTCCGTCTGCCGAGCCTGGACCACCCACCGTTCGGACACACGTCCTCGACACCGACCATGACCGGGACGGACGAAGCCTCCCGCAAGGACAGGGCCGGGGCAGGACCGTACTACCTGCTCTTGATTTGTACGCGCTTGATGTTCACCGGCAGCGTCGGAAAGCCGTCTCCCGGCCCGTTCTGGTCGTCCTCGCCGCCCGCCGCGATCTTCTGGAGCACGTCGAGACCCGCCGTGACTTTGCCGAACGGCGTGTAGGCGGGCGAGAGTTTGGTGTCCTTCCAGACGAAGAAGAACTGGCTTCCGTTGGTGTTGGGCCCAGCGTTGGCCATCGCTACCGTCCCAGCGGGATAGGTCGCCCCGGTCAAGTTCTCGTCGGGGAAGGAGTAGCCGGGTCCGCCGCTCCCGGTGCCAGTCGGGTCGCCGCACTGGAGCACGTAGATGCGCGCGGTGGTGAGCCGGTGGCAGTGTGAGCGGTCGAAGTAGTCGTGCCGGGCGAGGAACTTGAAGGAGTACGTGGTGCAGGGAGCCTTGTCGGTCAGTGCCCGGAAGGTGATCGCGCCCTGGCCAGTGCGCAGCGTCGCGCTGTACGGCTTGGCGGCCTTCACCGGGTCGAAGACCGGTATCCCCTTGAAGTTGTCTGCGGGAACGGCCGGCGTGTAGGTGCAGGCGGCCGACGGCGCGGCAGGGGGCGGATTGTCGGCTGCGGCCTGCGTCGCGGTGCCGAGGAGGAGCAGGGCGGAGGCGGTGAGCAGCGCGCTTGGCTTACGGAGCACGAGACGGTTCCCTTCGGGTCAGCACCGTATGGGTATGTCATGGCCGCCTCATCCTGCCCGCTCCGTCGTCCGGGCGAAACCCCTGCTCCGGGCACCGTCAACTTGGGGGGGCGGCGCCACTGCAGCCGAGCGCGTGGAACAGCTCGCGGCGCAGGTCGCGGGTGGAGGGTCGGGCCCGGACCGGTCGGCGGATTCAGCCCTGCAGCGTGCCTCCGGCCGGGTGGACGGCCTTGGGATGCCTGGTGCCGTGCCGGCGGTCGGCGAGCGCGGCCAGCAGCTCGGAGGGTTCGGGCTGCTGATGCCCGCTGAGGTAGCGGATGCCCTCGCCCTCCGGCGGGGTGCCAGTGTCCTCGCCGATCGGGTGACGCCGGCTGACGGCGGTACGCCAGCCGTAGCGCTCGAACCACACGAGGGCGGGCGCGCCGGATCCGCTCAGCGTCACGGCTGCGGCGAGCACATCGCCGTCCAGGCGCTGTACCCGGACGTCCTGCGCCTCGGCCAGGCCTGCACCGACCAGGACGTCGGCGACGCGCTGCAGGTACGGCTGGACCTGCCGGGCACGCAGTTCGGTGGCGGCGCCGGCAAGGGCTGTGCGTTGCACCGCGGTCGGGTAGCCGAGCGGGGTGGCGGCCTCCTCGGGGGTCACGTCCGGTTCGGTCTGCAGCAGGTCGGCGATCCGCTCCCCGCGCAGCCGGGGAAGGGCCCGGGCGGCCGCGGCGTAGGACAGGCCGAGGCGCTCCTGGACCGTTGCGAGGGTCACCGCCGGGTCCTCGTCGAGCAGGTCCCCGACCCGGGCGGAGATCTCGTCGCGCGGCACCATGTCCCCGCTGCCCTTGGGCCGGCCCTTAGGGTCCGGCGTCGGTGCTTGCGTCCTTGCCGGTGCGGAAGGCCTGCACGATGCCGCGGCGGGCAGTGCTCCACACCCTTGACCGTAGTCAGGTGAGGGGCGATCTGGGGATGTGTCTTGTAGTTCTCGTCCCAGGTCTTGGGGCTGACGCCCCGCTCGGCGGCGGCTTCGTTGCGGTCGAGGAGGTCCTACTCGTCGTCCTCCTGCGGCAGTTCGCGGATGTCCCTCAAGCCCCGGATCCGGCAGGCGTCCTCGTGTTCGTGGGCGGGCCGATCGATGCGGACCTGCAGGAGATGGTGGGCGATGGCGTCCAGCGAGAAGGACCTGCTCGCGCTCGTGGTGTCGAACAACGAGGCGAAGGCGGGCCGGTCCAGCAGCGCCACCTTGACGGCCAGGATTGTGCCCAGGTCGCCCGGTACGGCCGACTGCCGCTCGCGGGCGGACAGTTCGCGCAGCAGCGCCTCGCCACACGTCTTCTCCAGGGCCAGGAGCAGCTCACCGATCAGTGCGGGCACGCCCTCGAGGAGCCGGCGCAGTACGTCGGCAACGCTCTGATCCTGGCCGTCACGTTACCGACGACCAGGCCGCCACATCCCCGCCCCGGCCAGGGAGCCCGACCCTGATCAAACTGAGGTCTTCTAGGTCGCTGTACGGCAGTCTGGCGTGTTTTCGTCCCGCCTGGTGCGCTCAGAGCCGCAACTGCCACCTGGTCGCCTCTCTCGCCTTCGCCGCCGGCCGAGACCAGCTCGACATCGAGGGCCTGAGCCAAACCCGCATCGTCCAGCTCATCGACGCCGGCCTGGTCACCGGTCTCGCCGACCTTTCACCGTCGAGCGCGACCAGCTGCTCGGCCTGGACCCGGGAATAACCTCGAACCGCCGGTGCGGACCGTCGAGTTCGTCCGGACCGATGCCCAGCTCGGCCATCACCTCGGGGCGGGCCAGCGGCAAGTAGAGTTTCACCTGCTGGTAGTTGCCGGTGGACCCGTACCGGTCGACGAGCCGTTCGTGGATCACCGGGCCCTTCAGCGTGATGTCGGCCCGCAACCAGGCATCGATGACCGGCTTGAACGGCCTGCCCTCTTCAGGACGCCTTCCGCTGTGCAGCCCGGCTCGCCCGAGCCGGAACGGAGCCCCACCTTGTGGTGCCCCCCCACTCTCGTTGGCAGGTCCTTACTGGCAATACACGGGTGGCAGGCCCGGAGCCGGCACGCCTATCCGGCCGCCACCCGTCTGCTGATCATTGCGGACGCGGGCGGGACCAACGGCTACCGCACCCGCGCCTGGAAGACCGAACTCGCAGCCCTGGCTGCCGAGACAGGCCTGGCCGTCACAGTCTGCCCCATGCCGCCCGGGCACATCGAAGTGGAACAAGATCGAGCAGCGGCTATTCTCCCACATCTCCATGAACTGGCGCGGCCGACCGCTCACCAGCCACGACGTCATCGTCAACAGCATCGCGGCGACCACTACCCGCACCGGCCTGAAAGTTCACGCCGAACTCGACCCGCGCACCTACGACACCGGCATCAAGGTCACCGACAGCGACATCGACGCCCTGCCCATGCATCGACGCCCTGCCCATGCACCGCCACCGCTTCCACGGCGACTGGAACTACACCCTCCACCCTCACCCCCGCGACACCACCAGCGCAGCCCAGAACCCAGTCAGCCAGCGGACCGTCCCCGCAGCCCTGCACAAGGAGTCTGCGCGACCCCGAGCTGACCGGCATGCCCGAACCCACGCTGGACGAACTCATCAACCAACTGGCCGTGAATTTGAACGAGTTACGTGAGCAAGAACGGATCCAGCAGCGAGGAGGCGAACGCATCCGTGCTCGCGGTGCAGGGGCCAAGGACAAGCTGACCACCGCCGACAGAGTCCTGGCCACCGTGCTCTACCTGCGCAAACTCGGCACCAGAGGTCTGCTTGCCCAGTTCCGCACCCCCGCTGACGTCACGGCGTTCCTCGCGAACCGCAGCCCCACGGAGATCGAATCAGCATGTTGATTCTATGCGAGCCTTAACGAGCTCGTGCACGGTAGGCGGGGAAGGCGGGGAGCACAGTTCGGCGCGCGCCCACCGGTGCCCGCTCGAGCCGCCCGGGGTAGACGGTCCGCGGCCGCCGGGTCCGCCGCTACGCGGAGGGCGCAGCCTTCCGTGAGCGGCGGCGCCGCACCGCGAACGCGCCGGAGGCGAGGGCCAGCCCCGTGGCCGCGACGCCACCGGTGACCGCCCAGGACGGGCCGTCGCCGTCCGCGACGGGCTGGCCGGCGATCGTGACGTGCTGCTTCGTGGTCTGCTGCCGGTGGTGGCTGATCACGGTCACGGTGTAGCGGCCGTTGGGTACGTCGCCTCGCAGCTGTCCGTGGCCCGCGTAGACCGTGCCGCCGTCGTCGCATTTACAGCCGGGGTTGTCCGGGCTGTCCGCCTTGATCGTCAACGGGCCCTTGAAGACGGGCGACGTGACGATGAGGGAGTCCTCCCCCGGTGCGGCCCGCAGGTCGGTGAGGACCACCCGGACGTCACTGCCCGGGCGGAGGGAGGCGGGTGTGCCGCTGCCGGGCGACGCGTCCCTGGGACCGATGACGAACCGGTAGATCTGCGCAGAGTTCTCGGCTAGGACCTTGAGTTGTGCGGTGGCGACGGTACGGCCGTGGCTCGTCGCGGTGACCGGATAGGTGCCCGCGCGCAGGCCCGAGCGGACACGGTGGTCTGTTCCCGGCGCGTCCACCTGGACCGACTGCGTCGACCCCTTCTTCAGGGGAGTCAGGGTGATCGGCTCCTGCAGAGCCGGGGAGGTGACCTCCACCTTGTCCCATCCCGGGGGCATTCCCTCAAGGCTGAACGAGATGTCGTCGCCCGCCTCCAGGGCGAGGTTCTGAGCCACGTGGTACTCCAGGCGGACCGCCGGAGACGGGCTGCCGCTCGGAGCCGGGCTCGCGCCCTCGGCGGCCGACACCCCCGCCGCCCCTCCCAACAAGGGCACCACGGCAAGACCGGCGACACCCACGGCCCGAACTGCGTTGCGCAACAACGATCCCCCTTCGATACAGGGCGGTTGAGCCGGAAAGACCGCATCGATCCGCCCTCCAGGAAGAGGGCAAAGACGTACATCAGGCTGCGGAAGACCCCGTTCACGATGCACGGCCCCCGCCGAGGACGAACACCCCCCAATGCGCCGCACGCAGTCCGACAGGTACGCGCTGAACTACGCCGCCGCCAAAGCGTGGTCGCCGAAGGCCCCAGCAGGTCACGGGGTCCGTCAGCAGCTGACGGACCATCGCAAGATCGAGGTTGGCTCCCAGGTGGCTGGGTCACGACGATCCGCCAGATCACCGAATTGTCAGCTGAGAAATTCCACACGAGTTCGTGGATATTGGCGTGCGGGATCTTGGCGCCAAATACGCCGGTCCCGTCACCGCACTGAGATCCGGCAAGGGAATGTCCGGCAGCGGTGATGTCGAACTTTGAGGAACCGGCACATGTCCACATCACCGCGATGGATGAGGCTTTCCCCGCTGACGCGGGAAGCGTGAAACCGCGCGGGCCGTGGCCCAATCCCGTGTACAGCGTCTTCGACCCGACAAGAACTCACGAGTGGGCGATGTAGGGCGAGAGCGCCGGGAGCTTGGCGGTCCCATGGTTGGAGACGATCCACTTGTAGCCGCCGTTCGTGGAACCCCGTTCCCAGCTGAAGGAGTATCCCTTCGGGCCGAGTGCGAGCCATCCCTGCCTCTGGTTCTTCGGGACCACCCACGACCCGCCAAGAGTGACGGTAGTGGTCTTGGCATAGGAGATCGAGCCGCTGATGCTCTCCTCGGCGGAAGCGATGAGGACTGACTCGCTCAGCTTGGCCCAATATGTAATGGTGCCGGTCCAGGTGTGGCCCTCGGTCACCGAGACCGAGAGCGTGGTGCCGGGGTCTCCGTAGACGGTCTTCTTAGCCTCGCACTTTCATGATGCGGGCTGTCCGGAAGTTCCCGGTTTTCCTTGTATTCGGACCGCCCAGGCCCGTCAAAGGAACAGGGCACCCTAGGATGTCGGCCTTCCATCCGGAAGAGCCCGGCCCCGTGCCGAAGATTGTTGGGGGCGCGCTGGCTGCTCTCGCCTGGCCGGCGTTGGAGGCCAGGCGAGAGCGGAGCCACCCAACGGGGCTACACGACCGTAGCCCAGGGCACCGACAACCATCGCCCTTGCCTACGCCCCTCCCCCACTCCACGCCGAGGCGCCAAGGGGCGCACCGAAGCACAGAACCCGCCCGACGCAACGCGGGAGTAATAGTGAAGACCTGTGGATGGTTGAAGCTATCGCTTGATACTCCGGTGCCATCGGATCTCGCGCTCGCGCCATTCGTCGGTGGGTATGAGCCCGGCGGCAGTGGCGACGGCGGCGGATGCCCGGTGTTCGGGGTGGATGTGGGCGATGACGGTGTGCACCGGCTGCCAGCTGAGCCAGTCGACGAGTCCTCGGGCTGCTTCGGTGGCGATACCCTGCCTCTGCCACGGGGTCCCCACCACCCAGGCGATCTCGGCGATGGGGCCGTGGCCGGAGGGGCTGACCGTCGCCTGGACGGTGCCCGTCAGACAGGACTCATCACGGAGCCGGATCACCCAGTTCAGCCAGGAGACGGCCGGATCGGGAGAGCCTGCGGTCATGCGCTGGTAGCGCGAGCGCAGGGCTTGCGGGGTGTCCGGAGTACCGCCGATGAAGGTGTGCACAGCCGGATCGGACAGCACCGCGGCCATCTCCTCGGCATGCTCCACGTGCAGCGGCAGCAGGTCCAGCCGCCTGGTGCTGATGGTCCGGGCCGCGAGGGTGCTCACGCCGCCACCGCCTCGGGGCGTTCGACCAGCCGGCCGCGTTCGAAGCGGGCTCCGGCGCGGACGAGAGCGACGAGGTGGGGCGCGTTGACGGCCCGCCACCGCTGCTGGGCGGACTCGACGAGCTTGAAGACCATGGCCAGGGCGGCGGTGCGGGAGCCGGCGCCGCGGGTGACCTTGGTCCGCAGCCGGACGGTGGAGCACGTCGACTCGATGGGGTTCGTGGTCCGCAGGTGGATCCAGTGCTCGGCCGGAAAGTCGTAGAACGCCAGCAGCTCCTCCTGATCGCTGGTGATCTTCTTGACGGCCTTGGGGAACTTCGCGCCGTAGAGCTTCTCGAACGGTGTGGTCGCCTGTACCGCGTGGTCGCGGTCCTCGGCGCCTGTGATGTCCTGGATGGCCTTCTTCACTCCGGGCTGCGCGGACTTCGGAAGGGAGTCAAGGACATTGGCCGTTTTGTGAACCCAGCACCTTTGCTCGCGGGTGGCGGGGAACACCTCCGCGAGGGCCTTCCACAAGCCCAGGGCGCCGTCACCGACCGCCAGGACCGGGGCGTGCATGCCCCGGCAGGCGCAGTCACGCAACAGGTCAGCCCACGACTCCCCCGACTCGCGGTAGCCGTCCTTGAGTGCGACCAGCTCCTTGGAACCGTCGGCCCGGACCCCGATGAGCACCAGGACGCACGCCTTGGCCTCCTCCAGGCGGACGTTGAGGTGGATGCCGTCGGCCCACACGTACACGTAGTCGACCCCGGACAGGTCGCGGTCCAGGAAGGCAGTGTGGTCGGCCTGCCACTGCGTCGTCAGCCGGGTGACCGTCGCCGCCGAGAGCCCGGCGGAGGAACCGAGGAACTGCTCCAGCGCGGGCACGAGGTCGCCGGAGGACAGTCCGTGCAGGTAGAGCAGCGGCAGCACCTCGCTGATCTTCCGGGACTTGCGGCACCACGGCGGCAGGATCGCCGAGGGGAACCGCTTGCGCTCACCCGTGGCCTCGTCGACGCGCTCGTTCACCCGCGGGGCTTTCAGCTCGACCACGCCGGCCGCGGTGCTGGCCTGCCGGGGCTCGTGGTAGCCGCTGCGGACCACAAGGCGGCGCTCCTTGTCGTCACGCTGGTCGGCCAACTCGGCTATGAGAGCGTTGACTTCGGCATCCAGCACGGCGGCGAGCATCCGCCGAGCGCCTTCCCGAACAACCTCATCCAGCGGCGAACTGCCGCTTGGCGTGGCGCCGTCCTCGTTGACTACCGTAAGCACGGGCGTGCCTTCCCGACCGACGCCAACGTCGGCCTTGCTCGATGACCTATCGATCGATCCATCGGGAAGGTACGCCTCCTTCCGTCAGGAGTGATCCACAGGTACTGAGCATTGCTCGGGTTCACCTTCAAATGCCGTATAGGTGGTTCGCTTCTCGGTGTCACGGCAGTCGTGGCTGCCAGCTTCGGCTTCGATCCCAGCGACGAGCTCAAAACGGCCAGATCATGGCTACAGCCGTACCGGGTGACCCCGTTCATCACCGCAGTCGCTATCGCGATCTACCTCGGTATCATCGCCGGTTCCATTGCCATCGGAGCCTGCGACTTGGGCTGCTCGTGCCTGATCGCAAAGGACAGAACCCCTCCGTCGCCAGCATCTACCGGGCGCTCGCCGAGCACGCCAAGCGCGAGGCATATCCCGAAGCCGTCGCTCAGGCCCAAGCCGACTTCGACGCCCTCCAGGCCGGCGAAGTCCCCGGACCCCGCCCCGCTACCCTGACCGAGCGTCACTCTGACCACAGAGAGCTCCTTGTCACTTCGCCGTAGCTTCGGGAGAACAGGGCCGCATCCCGGGGCAGCTCACCACCGGCGGCTCTGGCCGCAAGTCGTGAAAGGCGAGGCCAGCCCCGTGAGCGCGTTTGCGTCCGAACCCGGCCTCGGCAGGGGCATGGTTGCGCTAGCACGCGACAGCCGACAGGTCGGCAGCGACTTCGACGGCCTGGCGAAGCCCTGGTCTTGTGGATGCCAAGCACGGCGGAGCTGCGGAACGGTCCACGACGGCAGTTCTTGGAGGAGTTGTTCTCTTACGACGTGGTGAGCGATAGGGCGGCTGGTCAATCGACGGGGCGAAGGTCGGTGATAAGGCGGAAGCGTTCCAGAACCGCCAGAGTCGTGTCGTCCACGGTGAATTCGGGGTCCTTCAACGCCGCGCGCATCTCCTCGCTGTGCCAGAACCGCTCGTGTCCCGCCCGCCATTCGGCCACGCTGGTGTCCCCCTCCCCCTCGTCCACCACGTGAGCGAGATCCACCTGTGCCAGCGGGACGACACGCACGCCGGTGATCTCGATGACCGCGACCGGACGGTCATCCGAGTCGATGACCACCGAACGGCTCCCGACCTTCGGCAGGGGCTCCCCTTCATGCTCGTAGTCGACAAGGAGTCCTGTGGTGGAGGTCTTGGAACCGTTGAGGATCGCTGCGACGAGCTGGTCGCGCAGCGGGCCGGGGAAGGCGAACTCGGCCCTGGGCATCGATGCGAGGTTCGCGGGCGGCGTGTCGTCAGTCGTCATGCGGTCACGGTAACTGCCCATGCCGCGCGGGCCGACAGGAATGGGCCGTGACGTGGCGGGGACCGGGGCGGAGACGAATGTCGCCTGCCTGGGTCTAGGTCCTCGACGCGCTCGCGGACGAGCGCCAGTGCCAGCGCGGGCTGCCTCCAGGTCGCTGGCAACGTGCTCGAGGTCCTCACCCAGCGGGGGGCTCCTCAAGCCAGAGGCAGCTGACCGAACGGCCGACCGCGGTCGGCCTGCGCCTCCAGCAAAGCGGTCACCTCCGGAACCCGCGTGACGCGATTGCAGGCGCTACTGCGGCAGAAGTTCGCACGCCGCCCCGTGTCCGCTCTCCGAGCCGCAAAGCACCGCGTCATGTCAGTGGCGGACCATCCAGAAGTGCGAAAGACCAACAGGAACTCGCTCCCCCCCCGGCCGGCCATCACTGCCATCGGCTGATCGGCTGATCGGCTGATCGGCACAAAGGTGGCACATCGTAGGCCGCACGTCTGAGGCCAGGGTGGATCGAGGTGCGAGAAGGCGCTCCAGGATGAGGCCCGGCTGGTTGTCAGTGGCGTCAGCTACCGTCCCGGCATGCAGCGTCAGAGTCATATCCCCGTGCAGTTCGAGCGGACGTGCAAGAAGTGCTCGCGTCCGCACAAGCCTGTCCGGGATCGCATGTGTCAGCCTTGCTACAAGCGGTCGAGAAAGTATGGGGCGGCCGAGTACAGGCGCGAGGAGATCGAGGAAATCACTCTGGACTGGGTGCCGACGAAGTGCGCCAAGGCTGGGAGTGCCTGGAGTGGAACGGAACGGTCAGCAAGGAGGGTCGGCCACAGACATCCGACCGTCGGGCTTGGCGTGAAGGCAAGAGCCGGCAGATCGCGTTGCACCGCTGGGTGTACGAGCAGTCGACGGAAAGCGGGAGGACCACCTGGAGCGGTGTGCGAACGGGCATGAGCGCACGGAGGAGAATACGTACCGCACCGCCCATGGGCACCTCGTCTGCAGGGTCTGCCCGTCCGAATCCAGGGCGGCTCGACAAGGCAAGGACCCAGCCGAGCACACGTGGAAGCCCAGGAAGGGGTGGGAAGACACCCCGAAGTGCGTGATCGGCCACCTGTTCGATGACGTCGGCTGGTACTTCAACGGGGAGGCTCGGGTCTGTCGGCGGTGCTTTGCAGAGAAGGAACGCCGACGTTGGCTCCGGGTGAACTACTCCATGGAACTCGAGGACTTCGAGGAACTGCTCGTCGCCCAGGACCCTGCGTGCGCGATCTACGCAAGGCTGTTTGATCCCGATTTGCTCGTCCCGTGCGTCGACCACTCCCATGAGACCGGGAAGGTACGTGGGCTCTTCTCCGAACTACGGGTTCAGCCTGCTTGGTTTGCGCGCGAGGCGAGGAAGGCCGCCTTTCGCGTCGTGCCGCCGACGGCTAGGGTGTGGACGCAGCGAGTCACCAACGAGGAGCCGAAACATGGTCGGTGTTCCGAGCGCGCGTTGACGTTGTTGGCCGTGACCGGCCCGTCATCGCGTGCTGCCCTTGATGTTGCGGCATAGCGAGCCTTCCCCTCCCCGAACCGTCGGCGCACCTTTCATGTGCTCGGTCGCGGGCCTCGTTGTCGGCAACACAAGGGATTCCCGTGCCGTCCGCTTCCTCCGCTGTATCCGATTCCGGTCGACCTGTTCCGTCAAACCTGTGGCGGGACGCCGACTTCCGCAGACTCTGGATGGGGCAGACAGCCTCCCAACTCGGTGAACACGCAAGTCTGGTGATTCTGCCGCTCTTCGCCGTCCTGACGCTCAACGCCAGTCCTGGCCAGCTGGGCGTCCTTCGCGCAGTGGGGCAGGCGCCGATCCTGTTGCTCTCGCTCTTCGTCGGCGCGTGGGTGGACAGGTGGCGGACCCGCACGACGATGGTGCTCACGGACGTCGGTCGGGCTCTGGCCCTGTGCGCCGCCGCCATGGCCAGCCTCCTCGGCTGGCTCGGCCTGCCCGCCCTGCTTGCGCTCGCCTTCGCCGTCGGAGCCCTGTCCGTGTTCTTCGACGTGGCATACCAGGCGTCTCTCGTACGGCTGGTGGAACGCGACCAACTGGTGCAAGGCAACAGCGCGCTCGAGGGCTGCCGGTCCGCGGCGCAGGTCGGCGGTCCCGCTCTCGGCGGTGCGTTGGTGTCCCTGCTGTCGGCGCCGATTGCTGCCACCTCCAGCGCGCTGTTTTTCACGCTGTCTTTCCTGTCGATCCGGCGGATCCGCCGAGCCGAACCGATCCCGGAGCGCCCAAAACACTCCCCTCGGGTCTGGCAGCGGATTGTTGAGGGCCTGCGTTTCGTCGCCGGCGATACCGTGCTTCGGACCGTGTGCCTGGCCTCGGCCGCCTTCCAGTTCTCCTTCGCGGCCGTGATGACCGTCTATCTGCTCTTCCTGCCGCGGGAAATGCACCTGTCGGGCACCGTCGTCGGCCTGGCGCTCACGGCGGCGGGATCGGGCGCGCTCCTGGGCTCGCTGCTGGCCGCCCGCCTGCCGAGCCGGTTCGGTCATGGCGCGGTGCTCCTGTGCGCGGCGGCACTCGGCGACGGCGTGTTCCTGTGTGTGCCCGCGATGCACGGCCCTGCCGCGGTGACGGTTCCCGCGCTCCTTGCGGTCGGCTTCGTGTTCGGGTGCGGCGGCCAGTTGGTGAATGTCACGGTCATGGCCGTCCGGCAGGCCGTCACTCCCGACGGGATGCAAGGCCGCGCGGCCGCGACCATCACGTTTGTCGGCATGGGGATGACCCCGCTCGGTTCTCTGGTCGGCGGTTTTCTCGCGGAGGAGTGGGGGCTGCGCACCAGTCTCCTGGTGACGGCCGCAGGCATGATGCTGTCCCCAGTGGTGATGGCTTTGTCCCCGCTCGCACGCCTGGGACGGGAGCTTCCGGCCTCGCACGACGCGCCGCCGACGGCCGCCCACCCTGAAGCCCAGGAGATGGCCCTCCGCGACACTGATGAGGCTCATGACGCAGCCACTGAAACCGGGTCATGACAAGAGGCCCTGGCCGCTAGACCGCCCGGCGATCTGGCCGAAGGTCGGCAATCCCAAGTGGGTGACCGTGGGCTTGAGGGCCGCATCAAGTTGGGCAAGCTTGTCCTCGGTGCCGGCCATCGGACGCAAGCGTGCTCGTGGATGCATGCTGTTCCGAAGGCCCGAGCGCAGGTTCCCAGAGAAAGCTTGCGCTTCTCGAAGTGGGCGAGGAAGGCATCCCACTCCTCGTTCGTCGGGGTCCGGTATTCCTCGCTGGGACGAAGCGATCGACGCCGCGCGATGAACGCGCGGTGGGCTTCAATGGCGTCCGCCGGGTAGATGGCGTTGTAGCCCATCGTTGTGTTGATCTCTGAGTGACCTGCGAGGACCTGCGCGATGTGGGGCGGCAGGCCGCTGCTGCCCCGGACGGGTGGCGACTGGCGATCAAATGCCCCAACGACGGCCTGATTCTGGTGATGCCAATCGTCGGCTGGGCCACCCCCGTCGACGGCATGCGGCGAACCGATGCCCAACTGGCAGTCGAGCCCGTCACCACTCTCGCCGAACCCTCCACGACTGGACCGACGGCGAAACACTGCACCAGATCATCGCGCCAGGCTTCGGAGTCCGCGAAGTGCCAGCTGGCTGGTCAGTGCGGGAATACGGGGACTGAACACGCAAATGCCCGCCCTGGGTTGGGAGGGGCGCTGGGCAACGAGCGGCGTCAGCGAAGTCCGTGGCGGTGAGCTTCCCGACGGATCCACTCCGCTTGGCGGCCAGCCCGCTCCTGTGCCTCGCCGACCAGATTATCCGGAATCGACCTGGGTTCGCCGTTCGAGTGAAGCAGCAGATCCGCCTTGTGGGTCAGGGGCAACATGTCCGCGCTGGCGTAGCAGTCCGTCCAGCCGATGCTGTGGCCTGACGGTGGGCACACCCGGTCAGTGTGAGCGGTGGCCAGTTAACCTTCGGCGGCAAACTGATTCAGACCGGCACCGAATCGTACCGCCTCGCCATCACGCAGGCCCGCGCCGCTGCCCTGGACTCCGCCGCAGGCTGAACCCTCCACGTGAGTCGCACGCCTTGCAGCCGATGGCGTCGGTCGTGGTTCCGCTCTCGGCAGACTGGCCGACCGGAACACCCAAACCTGCCAGGCTGGCTGCATGCGGAGGAACATGTCGGTGCGTCGGCTCGATCTGGGGTTCTTCATCCGGCCCGCGTCGGAGACCGGCGGCCCGCAGCCGCGGGTCGAACCTATGCTCGCCTACCTGGTGCAACACGATCACGGCCTG
This sequence comes from Streptomyces sp. NPDC001709, assembly GCF_053596375.1. Taxonomy (NCBI): domain Bacteria; kingdom Bacillati; phylum Actinomycetota; class Actinomycetes; order Kitasatosporales; family Streptomycetaceae; genus Streptomyces; species Streptomyces sp. NPDC001709. The sequence continues at coordinate 18,030 of NZ_JBSFGB010000075.1, forward strand.
ATCCTCTTCGACACCGGCATCGGCAAGACGGACCCCGAGACCGAGGCCCATTACCGTCCCCGACGCCGGGACCTGCAGGATGCCCTGTCCGCGGCCGGAGTCACTCTTGACGACATCTCCCTCGTCACGAACTGCCACCTCCACTTCGACCACTGCGGCGGGAACCCTCTCCTGGGCGGCAAGCCCATCCTGGTCCAGGACGTCGAGCTGGCCACTGCCCGCAACGGCCACTACACCTTCGACGAGCTGATCGATTTCCCCGCCGCGTCCTATGAGGAACTCGCCGGTGAGGCCGAGGTCTGGCCGGGAGTCTGGATCATTCCGACACCAGGGCATACCGAAGGGCATCAGGCGCTGGCCCTTCGGCAAGGAGACGCCCATGGCCACGTGGGCGTGGCCGTTCGCACCGTGGCTACTGCTGCTCCCACTGCTCCTTGGTGATCTCGTACCGTACGCCCCCATGCTCGGAGCCCTCGATCATCTCCATGTCGGAGGGAGTGGGGATGGTGTCCGCGAGCGTCATTTCGAGCTTCTCCATGATGTTGCGCGAACCGTGATTCACGGACATCGTCTCAGCCCAGACCACGCGCACACCGAGCTCCGTGAACGCCTTGCGCAGCAAGGCCCGCGAGCCCTCGGTGGCATAACCCTTGCCCCAAGCCGCCTGCCGCAGCCGGTAGCCGAGTTCGACTTCGTCCAGCGGGCCCTCCGGCTCGGGACGGAGGATGAACCAGCCGATGAACGCGCCGCCGTCCTTCTCGTGCGCGGCGAACAGCCCGAGGTTGCCGCCCCACTTCTCGTAGCCGGCGAGGATGTTCGGCAGGTCGCGCTCGCGGACGAGCTCCGGCGCGGTCGGATTGCCGCCGGTCAGGTAGCGCATCACCGCCGGGTCGCTGTCCAGCTCGATCAGCAGGTCCGCGTCATCGGCAGTGAAGCGGCGCAGGGCCAGGCGCTCGGTCTCCAGGTTGGCGTCCACGAGTCGATCATGCCTGAAACAAGTCGGGCAGCCCAACGATTTTCCTCGGCAGCTCGGGGGCTTTGCCATGATGTCGCGCGAACCCCATCAGGAACCGGCATCCCGCTCGCCGTCACCCTGACCGGCGGCAACCGCAACGACGTCACCCAGCTGATCCCGCTCCTCCAGGCAGTGCCACCGGTGCGGGGCAGGCGAGGCCAGCCCCGGAGCCGCCCCGACGTGGTGCTGGGAGACCGAGGCTACGACCACAACAAGTACCGCCGACTGGTCTGGGACCTCGGCGTGAAGCCGCTCATCGCCCGCCGGGGGCACCGGGCACGGCTCCGGCTTGGGCACCCAGCGCTGGGTCGTGGAACGCGCCTTCGCTCACCTGCACTGGTTCCACCGCCTGCGCATCCGATGGGAGATTCGCGACGACATCCACGAAGCGTTCCTGAGCTTCGGGTGCTCGCTGATCTGCTGGCGCCGATTGGCGGCAGTTCAGACGACGCCCGGGCAGCCAGGCGCGAGTCAGCATTCAAGGGGGCGTGGATGACGTCGAGCAGGCCAGCCGCCGAAGAAGTCTTGACCGGCTCACCCAGCCGCGTACGCGGCGAGAAACGGACGCACCACCGGCAGGGCGAGGTCGAGGCGCAGCAATGTGTCGAAGTACCCGCAACCGGGCAGTTCGGCGCGGATCGCGCCCGAGATCCGAGCAGCGGTGTCCTGGATCGACCGTAGCCGGGGATCACGGTCGCCGGCGAGCAGAAGGACCGGTACAGGGGTTTGCACGAGCCTTTCCAGGACGCCGTCGCGGGCGTCAAGGGCGGCGGTCAGCGCTGCCGGCGCATGCGGGTCTGCTGCCTGCATCGCCGCTCGCATCCATGCCGGGAGTGGTCCTTGACGTTCCAGCATCTCGATGAAGGGAGCCGTTCCCCGAGAGCGGAACAGTCCGACCTCCTGCTGAACCTCCGCCGGAGCAGCTGTGACACGTCCACCATGTGCCCCACCGGCAATCAGCGCGGTCAGCCGTTCCGGGTGCCCAGCCAGCAGGTTGAGGCCGATGATGCCGCCCATCGACGCACCCCAGAAGGCCACTTGGGAGATGTCGAGAGCGTCGAGTACGGCCACGACATCACCCACCTGACGGTCGATCCGGTAGCTGTCCACGTCATGGGGCGCATCGCTCCCGCCGTGACCACGAGCATCGACGAGAACCAGACGATGGCCGCCAGCAAGTGCGTCGACATAACCAGCCGACCGCCACGTCGTGCGATCCCCAAGAAACCGTGCAGCAGCACCAACGGCGGCCCGCTGCCCACAACCTCGAAGGCGATCCGAACTCCGTCGCCGCTGGTGACCCGCACCTCAGTCGCCCTGGGACGGGACGGGCGTGGCCTGGTGGTAATACATGCGCCAACCCGCCTCCTCGCCCAACCGGCGCCATAGCGAGCTCCGGCGCGCCCGCCGCCCTTCTATCGTGGTCTCGTACGTCAGGTGCACCACACCGGGAGCCAACACGACACCCCTCATAACTGAGGGGACATACCGGGGACCCTCCTCCGAGCTGCCGGAAATGTCCGGCAACTCGGCCAGCATCTCCTCACGCACCGCTTCATCATCGCCCCACCCTTCGGGCTCACCGCAACCACGCAACCCAATGCTCAGTGCCCGAGCGGATGACCTGGGCGCGCTGGCCAACTTCCTTGCAGCGGATGCCGTCGGGCGGTCTCAGCCCAGAACCCAGCACTGGAAGGATCCAACCACCACAAAGATCATTTCGTGAGGAGTTCTAAGTCCCCGCCGCCACGTGTGGAGAGAGGGCCGGGCTTCCAGATGCGAGGCGACATGCGGCGCTGCACACTGGGAAGCTGATAGGGGTTCGTGGCACCTGCATGTGCCACTTACTCACTAGTGTCGTGTGCTCACGGAGCAGCAATGAATGATCAGCAGCCTACGACCACATACACTCGCGACGGGTTGTCGGTGTTTTTCGAATCCAAGCGCTGTGAGCTGAACGCCAACCTTGGTAAGCACCTGGCTGATTTCATCGCCGGTACCCAGCACAACCTCGACGTGGCAATCTACGACCTGCGTGAGCCTGCGGTGTTGGGGGCATTGAAGAGCGCCGCCGACCGCGGCATCGCCTTGCGGTTGCTGTATGACGCTGGCCCGGCCCAGCATGGTGGTCCGACCGCCGACCCCAAGCCTGGGACCACTGGCGATGCGATCAACCAGGCGGGTCTTGCAGAGTACGCCACCCCCTACCCTGAACATGCTGGGAAGTTGATGCACAACAAGTTCCTCATCCGTGACAACGCCACGGTCTGGACAGGGTCGGCAAACTTCACCACTGGCGGACTGACCTTGCAGGACAACAACTGCCTGACTGTCAGCAGCTCCGACCTGGCTGCTGCCTACAGCGCCGAATTCGAAGCTCTCCTAGCCGCTGCGGCACCCGACGCGCTCACTGCCACCCCCGCGACCTCAATCTCCGTCGACGGCGTGCAGATGGAAACCCAGTTCGAACCTCAGGCCGGTGAACGCATCGAAGACCGCGTGATCGCTGCCATGCACGGCGCCAGTCGTCTGCGAATGGCCGCATTCCTGCTCTCTGATCCGGGCATCCTGCAAGCCCTTGCCGACCTCAACGAAGCAGGTGCTGACCTGGCGGGCGTCTATGGGGGCCTCCCCCTGAGTGGTGGACACGCTGATACTGGATCTGCTTGGTCCGGAGGAAGCGAGAAGACCGCCGATGGCGATGAAGGACTACTCGG
>NZ_JBSFGB010000076.1:0-20838 GCF_053596375.1 Streptomyces sp. NPDC001709
ACCCCGCCGGCGCGGCCGCCAACCCCCGGGGCGCCGCCGGGGTGTTCGCTTGCTTCGGGCGCAGCCCGAAGGGACCCGCTCCGCGTGAGCGCAAGCGGCTCGCTGCGCTCCCCGCACAACAAGCCTGCTTCGCAGGCTTGTTGATGCTCCTTCCGCTGCGCTCCAGGAGCACGGCCGGCCCTGCTGGGCCGGTCTATGGCCTCCGCTGCGCTCCAGCCAACTGTGACGCTCCGCGTCACCGGGCGTGCCGCGCGAAGCGCGGCACGCCCGCGGGCCTGACGGCCCGGCAGCTGCAGGGACTGGGCGATGCGGGGGCAAGGGAGGAGTGACGGGCGGTCAAGTCCTCAGGGAAGGGGGATCCCGCGTAGTCGACGGCGAGGAAGTCGTCAAAGACTTCAGTCTGAGTGCGGCCGGCGGGCACGGACCCACGTCACCACCACCAAAGCTGCGGTGACGTACATGACGACGCTAGCGCTGGCCACGGATTCGACGTACTGCTCATAGCCGTTTGCGCGCAGCTGGACCGTGAGGAATCCAAGCGCCGTTGCCAGCATCGCGATCGCGGCGGACAGGGAGGCAAACGGGATTTTCGCCATTGGTTTTCTTCCAAACTGTGAGACGACTGGTCGGTAACGAGTCTACGTGTACACCGTCAACTTCCCCTTTTGCCTGCTCTCAGCAGTCCGCAGGCGGCAGCAGTGTCTCGCGGCTCTCAATGAGTGACTGCGTCCCTGTCACTTTCCCGACGGGTCGCCAGATCCGGCCAAGGAGGGCAGAAGAACTGCCGCTGTCCTCACAATTTTCAGCGACCCAGTGTGCTTCAATTTTTTTGTAGATAAACTCTGGATTCAGAGAAGGTTCCAGGATTGAGGAAGATGTACCGGCTGATCACCACGGCCACTGCAACTGCTCAACACCCGAGCGACCGGCGCAGCACTTGCCTAGGCTGGGGCTGGCCTAGCCCAACGCAGCATGACTAACTGCAGGGTTCCCGCCCCCAACCGGCATGGCGCCTACGCCCAGCCACCATGAGAAGGCAGATCGGAGCCGCTAGGAATGGCAGCAAAGGACCTCCGTCCCCACCAGCGGGAAGCCGTTGACGCGATCCTGCGCCAGCTGGAATTGCCTGCACGATCGACTGTGCCCGAGCGGGGGCTGCGGACTCAGGTGGTCATGGCGACTGGCTCCGGGAAGACGCTCGTCGCCGTGCGAGCCGCGGAGGAGCTGCGGGCGGGCCGGGTACTCGTTCTCGTGCCCTCGCTGGACCTGCTCGCCCAGACCGAGGCCGCCTGGCGCGAGGGAGGCCGCACAGGCCCCATGATCGGAGTCTCGTCCCTGCGCGGGCAGGAGGCAGGCTTCCCGAACACCACGGACGTGGACGAGCTGGTCGCCTGGGTGCGCCCCTTCGACAAGGTGACCGTGTTCGCCACCTACGCCTCGCTGGGACTGGGCACGCTGGAGCGCGCGCACGCCGCCGGCCTTCCAGGGTGGTCGCTGATCGTCGTGGACGAAGCCCACAGGGTTTCGGGCCGGATCGGCAAGCCCTGGGCCGTCGTCCACGACAACACCCGCATCCCCGCCCTGCGCCGCCTCTACATGACCGCCACACCACGGCTGTGGCAACTCGACGAGAACGCCGAGGGGGCGCCTGGCGCGCCAGGCGAGCTGGTCGCCTCGATGGAAGACGACCCGGCCGGCCCGTTCGGCAGCCGCTGCTACACCCTCACGTTGTCCGAGGCCATCGACCGGGGCATCTGCGCCCCGTACCAGGTCGTGTGCCTCGACATCACCGACACCCAGCTCCAGGCCGCCCAACTCCTCGGCATGGAGGGCCGCTCGGACAAGGTGCGCGGGGCACGGCTCGCCGCTCTGCAGGCCGCGCTGGTGAAGGCGTCGGCCGAGGAGAACTTGCGGCGCACACTCGTCTTCCACCACATGGTGAAGGAGGCCGAAGCCTTTGCAGCCGGCCTCCCCGGCGTCGCCGCGCGGCTGCACGCCACCGACCCCGAACTGTACCCGCGCACCATCTGGGCCGACTGGCTGTGCGGCGAACACAAACCGAACCACCGCCGACGCGTCTTGGGCGAGTTCGCCGACCAGATCGCCGCCGACGGCACCGTGGTGGAGAAAAGCTTCCTGGGGTCCGTGAAGGTCCTGGGCGAAGGCGTCGACATTCGAGAATGTGACTCTGTGTACTTCGCGGACGTGCGCGGTTCCATGCCCGACCTCGTCCAGGCCGTCGGCCGCGCCCTGCGCGTGCAGCCCGGTGAGGGGAAGGTCGCCTCGCTGGTCGTACCGGTCCTGCTCGGGGCCGGGGAGACGGTAGACAACATGCTCACCAGCCGGGCGTTCGGCGGCTTGGCCCGGCTTTTGGAGGCGCTCAGGGCGCACGACACCCGCGTCGTGGAAGCACTGGCCCAGCCACAAGCGCCAAGCCGCGTCAAAGGCGTACAGAGCCGCAGCGGGCCCGAAAACGAGGAAGCCGACAGCGACCGAAGCGACCCACTGTCCCTGCCGGCCCGCGCACTGCTGAAATTCAGCACCCCCCGCGACCCCGCACAGCTCGCAGCGTTCATCAACCTGCGCATCCTCAACCCCGAACACGCCCACTGGCGACGCGGCATCGAAGCCGCCACCCTCTACCACCGGCTCCATGGCGACCTGCGCGTACCGTTCACCTACCGCGTCCCCGCCCGCGACGAACAGGAGGTTGGTGCCGAGGAGTGGCCAGCCACACTCGCCCGGTTCCCACTAGGACAATGGATCGCCGACGCCCGCCGCTTCCACGCCCGCGGGAACATGGACACCGACCGCATCGAACAGCTGCAGAAGCTCGGCATGATCTGGTCGCACTACGACGTCGCATGGGAGGAAGGACTCGCCGCCGCACGCGGATGGGCCGCGCAGAACGGGCACCTGCTCGCGCCGACGGACGCCACCCACCAGGGCTACAAGGTCGGCATCTGGCTGAAGAACCAGCGGGCCGCCGCCCGCAAAGCCGCCGAGAACGAACAGCGGCATGCTGAGGGACTGCCCGTGAAGTCAGCAGCCGGGGCGCTGTCGCAGGAACGACGTGAACAACTCGCGGACATCGACCCCGCATGGTGCCCCACCTGGCCCGTGGCATGGCAACGCGCCTTCCACCTCGTTAGGCAGCACCTCGAAACCGGCGGCACACTGCCCATGGAGCCAGGCGACGTCGTGCACCAGGGCGAGGACCTGGGGCGATGGGTACGGGCGCAGCGGCTGGGCTGGGACAAACTCACCACCGTCCAGCAATGGATGTGCCAACACATCCTCGGAATCCAACCCGCCACCGAGAACGAACAGCCGCCCCCGCGCCGGGCACAAGCCGACCGGTGGGCGATGAACTACGCGGCCGCCTGCCAGTACTACCAACGCGAAGGACACCTACGCGTACCCCGCAAACACACCGAGACCATCATCGGCGAAGACCAGCAGGAGCAACACCTCAAGCTCGGAGCATGGATCAACAACCAACGCACCCGAGCCACCACACTCACACCCGAACACATCGAACAACTCTCCGCCATCGCCATGCGCTGGACGTAGCTGCGTACGGACGAGCAAAGGCCGGACAGGGGTAGTCCTGTCCGGCCCCACCCTCGTTGCGTCAGAAGAAAAGTTGGGCGTGTGCCATCCAAGTGGCTGACACGGCCCCATTGATCGGCCGTCTGCCAATTGCCACCATGTTCAAATCGGCTAGCGACTGACATCGGGGGAGTCATGCTCAGTCTTCGAGGAAGGTCGTCTCAGAACACCCGGGCACTCGTCATCGCCTCCAGCGTCCTGTCGACTCTTGCACTGATCCTCGCGACCCCGTTCGTTCTGAACGTGCTTGCGCCGGAGGATCTGGACTGGGGGCGACTGAGCAATGTCAGTCAGACCTACGGTGCGCTATCGGTGTTCTTCTCCGCAGCCGCACTGGCTGGGGTGGCTGCCTCACTGTGGTACCAGGCTCGTCAGACGCAGATAGCCCAGGAAGCCGCGCGACGCGATGCACACCGAGAACTGATCATCCTTGCGCTCGGCGATCCTTCGCTCCTTCCATGCTGGGAACCGCCGGGTACGCCGATGACGGAGACCCGGAGGAAGCAGATCATGTTCACCAACCTCATCGTTACCAACTGGGAGTCGGACTACAGGCTCGGCAACCTCGGCGAGGCTGCGCTTCGGGACATGTTCGACGGCCACTTCCGGGGTGAAATCGCGCGCGAGCACTGGGTGACTGGCGGTCCTGGGTGGCTCGTCTCGGCCGAGCTTTCCGACGACCCAATGCGACGCAAGTTCGTCGAGATCGCTGACGAACGCTACGCCCTCGCCATCGCTGGCGGCCCCGCGGTCGCGACTCCTGACTACTTCCAGACGGCTCCATAGCAAGCCGAGGCTGCTGGAGGGCCGCTGGCTTCAGACCCGGCGCACAGGATCGACGCAGCGACTGCAGCATGGAACTGAACGCATCACCCTTTCGGGTCTGCCACGTCTGCCGGCCAGGGGGCAGGCCAGCGTTTGAGCGCGGCCAGCCACAGGCCGATCGTCATCCTGCCCGCCGGCCACAAACTGCCGGGAGCGGGTCCTCACATGGCCGCTCTGTGCTCGAGACACGTCAGCGCGGCCGCCCGGAACCTCTGCCTGGGCTTCATTCGGCGTCCCCACTCCGACCTCGGACACTGCTGAGTACGACGAAAGCGATCTCGCCTGATGGCCACCCCACTTCGCACCGTTCCCGGCTCTGGCGGCGACCCGCTCACGGAGGCCATCGAGCTGACCAAACGACTCAAACTCCCGCACCTGCGACGTGCATTGGCCGACCTGATCCCCACCGCCAAGGCACAAAGGTGGGACCCGGCCGAAGTCGTGAGAGTCCTGCTGGCCGAGGAGGCCGCCGGACGCGACCGCGCGAACCTCCACACCCGGCGCAAGCGGGCCGGCTTTCCTACCGGGAAGACGTTCGGCGACTGGCTCGAGGGCAAGTCTTCCATCCCCAGGCAGACCCAGGACGCCCTCAAGACCCTCGAATGGGTGGGCCGCCGCGAGAACTTCTGCATCTGCGGGCCCTCGGGCACCGGCAAGTCCCACTTCACCGAGGCCCTCGGCCAGACCGCGGTCGAAGCCGGCCTCTCCGTCACCTGGTTCACCATCGAGGACCTGGGCGCACTGGTCCGCCGTCACCGCGCGGACGACTCCATCGCACGAGCTCTCGCAAAGATCATCCGCTCTGACCTGATCATCGTCGACGACATCGGTCTCCTGCCCGTCTCGCCCGACGCCGCGGAAGGGTTCTACCGCCTGGTCGACGCCGCCTACGAGCGTCGCTCGGTCGCCGTCAGCAGCGACCTCCACCCGTCCGGCTTCGACGAGATCATGCCCAAAACCCTGGCCACCGCCACGGTCGACCGGCTCATGCACCACGCTCACATCGTCGTCACCCAGGGTGACAGCTACCGGCTCACCCCGGCCACGAGCGGGCAGGGGGTGAAGCCTTTCAGCTGATCCACACCGACCCGGGGCGGGGAGCTATCTGGCCGCCAGCGGGGCAAACTCCTGGCCGCCTGCGGGGAGTTCCACATGACCGTTGACAGAGCGGGCGAGGCACAGTGCGGGCGCTGCGGATCACGATGTGGGTGCGGCTCCTGTGGGGGCGATGGGGGGTGCCGGTGCCTTGATTTGCCTCAGCACATTCCTGATCTTGTTCAGTGCCGTGGTGTTGATGAAGCGTTCCGCAAGGACCAGCACATGCTCTCCCGAGGCCAGTCTGCGCAGGTCTGGCTGGCTGGTACGGGCTGTGTAGATGACCAGCGGGACCTGGCCAAGTTGGTGACGGGAGTGCAACCAGTCGATGATGCCGGCTGGCTGGCTACCCGATTCGTGCATCAGATCCATGACCACCAGGTTTGGCAATCTCCGGGCCGCGAGGAGCACCGCCTCGTCGTGGTTGGAGGCACATGCGGCCTCCATACCGCGCTGCGTCAGAACTGAGGCCAGTGCAGCCGCGATCTCTTCGCGTTCCTCGATCAGGAGCACCCGGGGCGGATCCGGCTCGCTGTCGCACGGGGCCACCGCCTGCAGCAGCACCGCTGGGTCGGCTCCGTATGCGGCTTCCCGGGTAGCAACTGCCAGACCGGCCGTTACGAGCGTCGGGATCTTAGCGGCTGTGGCGGCTTGGCTCAGTGCCCGCAGAGCGGTGCGGGTGATCGGGCCGGTCAGTGGATCAACGAAGAGAGCTGCTGGACTCGCTAGCTTCTGTGCCTCTATTTCATCTGTTGAACTGATTTGTGCAGTCCGATAGCCGTCGTCGCTGAGTACCTGTTCGGTGGCGGCGTCCAGGGCCGGCCATACCAGCAAAGTGCGGGTGAGGCCCAGTGGTCTTGGCAACTGGTGTTCAGACGGGTCGGGAGCGCCTTCCGTGGTGGCCGACATGGGGGTGCGCATCACTATCGGAGGCATTGAATGTGCTCCGGGGATATTGAAGTGGACACGTGTGGTCAGGGTGCGCTCGGTTGGAGCCTTGGTCGCTGCAGGCGCCGCTCCTGACTGATGAGCAGCGGCTGCGGGCTTGGGCTCGGTGTCTGCTCGGCCGATGGTCACGCCGTGCTCACGAAGCCAAGGAAGGGGGGTGACCGGCGTTCCGTCACCGGCTCGCACCGTGAGGTGCAGGCTTCCGTTCCGGTGACGGTCCGGGTCTCCGACTGGGTTGGGCGTTCCCACACGGCCCAGGTGTTCACCAGTTCTCACCTGTCCTGACGTTCGTGCTACGGATGACAGGTGGTGGTAGGTGACGTCCGTGCCGTCCTTGAGGGTCAGGATGATGCGATATCCGTCCGTGGACCATTCCGCCCGCGTGATCGTTCCTGTGTGCACGGCCCGGACGGGCGTACCGATCACAGCCTCGAATGCGAGCGCCGTGGGGTCCTGCTCATTGGAGGTGGGGGTGCAGGGCCTTGTGAGCGGGCTCGTGAAGCCGACGAGGGCTTCTGGGTCGTTGGCTTCACGGGGGGCGGTCTCTGGTGTCGGGGCAAGTGGCTGGAGCCCCTTGATGGTTTCGGTGGCCTGCCACAGTGGCTTGGGCGGGTAGGAGGGCCTGCGCCGGGTGAGTGCGCTGGGCACTTCCAGGGTGGAAACGCTGGCGTCGTCGGCCTCGGGGCTCCGGAGCAGGGTCCACCCGTGGAGGCGGACGAGGCCTTGGGCGAGTTGGCTGTGCAGTGGGCTGCCGGCACCTCGCGGTCCTCTGACTTCGAAGCGCACCAGCGCCCCGCCGTTTTCGCTGCCGGAAGGTTCACTGGTTGCGGTGATGCTGACTGCCGTTGGCTCGCGCCGGTTCTTGCGGTCACGGGGCCCGATGGGCAGAGGAGCTGCGCTGCCAGCAATGAGATGGGTCAGTGCTTGTGACAGACGGGCCGGGTCGGCCTCGATGTCCACGGCGGAAGCAGATATGGAGAACCGGACGTCGCAGGCTCCTCCCATGAGGGTCTTCGCGTCGTTGACCGCGGTTGCCACCACGTCATCCAGGGCCACGGTTCGGGGCTGGAGTCGTTCTGGGGCACCGGCGAGACGCTGGTAGTCCATGACGTCGCCCACCAGGGCGTTCAGCCGGGCCTGTTCCACGGCCAGCGCACGCAGCACGGGGCGTGTCGTCTCCGGCTGTCCATCCGTGTCGGCGAGTTCTTCCAGCTTGGCTTGGAGGTCCTTCAGGGATGCGCTAAGGACCTGGTCCATCAGGGTCATGAGCAGCGTGTGCCGCGAGGCGACTGCTGCCAGAGTTTTCAGCGGCTGCCGGACATCGAAGCTCATGATTGCCCCGAGGACCTGGTCCCCGTCGTGAACGGGGGCAGTGACCAGGTCGACCGGGACAGAGCGGCCGTCTTTGGTCCATAAGACGTGTCCTCTTTGGCGGTGCTCCTTTCCCGAGGTCAGGGTCTGGGCTATCAGGGTCTGCTCGTAGGGCAGGGGGGATCCGTCCGCGTGCGAATGCTGCACGAGGGGATGCAGGCTCTGTCCGCCCAGTTCGCTGGCCCGGTAGCCCAGGGTCGCCGCGGCAGCGGGGTTCACCAGGATGACGCGGCCTGCGGCGTCGACGCCGATGATGCCCTCAGAGGCAGTGCGCAGGATCATCTCGGTCTGCCGCTGCTGCCGGACGAGTTCTGTCAGTAGGGCCTGTGTGTCCGCCAGGTCCCGTACGACAACCATCAGCAGGGCGTTGCCGACGTAGTTATTTGCGCTCTCGGCGTCACCGTCAAAGGAGGGTTCGTGGAAGACCCGTCCGTCTGCCAGGTGCGTGGTGTGTACTTCCACCCGCCACTGGGTGGTGTCCGTGCGACGTGCCGTCATGCGTGCAGGCGGATGGTCTTCTTTGGCCTGTTGGTGCGGGCCGGGAGCTAATCGCGGTAGGCGGTCTATGTCGAAGGCGGGAAGCAGCTGGCGCAGTCCCTGCCCGGTCAGGCCTGTGCCGACGGGGTCGAAGGCCTGCCGTGCTGTGCTGTTCGCTGTGACGACCGTGCCGTTGGCGTCGACCAGCAGTAGTGCGTCGGGGAGTCCGTCGAGCAGCGAGGAGAGTACGGGGGCGGAAGCCTTCGGAAGGTCGGTGTCTGCGGGCGTTTCGGTCGCCGTGGCGGTTGACGGCTCCGCGAGTGGATCGATGAAAGCGGAGATCTCCCGCTCGGAGGCCGCCTCGAAGGGCTCTGGCCATCGGCGAGGGTCGGGGCTGCGGCCGTTGGCTGCGCACCACATCCGGGCCACCTTTTCCAGGACCTCTTCGGCGTCGTCCTGGTCAGGAAGCAGGCAGTGCTTCGCGATCAGTTCAGCCAACCACCACTCTGGTCCTCCCAGGCAGCGGCCGCCGAGCTGATGATGAAGAACATCGCCGTTCTGCGGTTTTCTCCCGTTCTTCGGTTTGCTGGTGAGCCGCTTGTCGCCGACATGCTGCACAAACGTCGAACGTGACTGGTGGGCCTGCAGAATGCGCTCCTCCAGCATGACGATCAGCGCGAGCAGGGGCCGGTGGGCGAACTTCTCTCGCAGCTTCTCGACCGACCGCTCAACCCGCTCCCGCTTCTCCCCTCGCTGCCGGCTGAGCCAGGCCGGATCCTGGCGGGACCGGATGAAGAGCTCCACGTTGCTCGGGCGTCCGACGCGGCGTTGCTGAAGGACATCACCTTGTTTCGCATTGTTGCTCACCGGCGCCCCCTCATCCCCGCCGATCATGGTCATGCCGCTTGCCGCAGTCCCCGGACCGCAACAATCACCGGCTTGTTGATTTCCCCGCTGACCTGCTTTGTTGCGCCATTGTGGCGCTGGATTTCACGACCCTACAGGGCCTCAATAGGGGACACCGCCGCATCGCAGCAATTTGGTGCCGCGGAAGTGCGGACCCCGCTGCGGACGATGGCATTGTTGTGCCGCGCGGGGCTCTCACCGTCCGTCAGAACTACGGGAAGGCCCACCTGAGATGTTCGATCAGCTGTCCCAAGGGACGGCGCCCACACGCCGCGCGAAGAGTTCACCGCCCGCTTTCCTCACCCGGTCACGGGAGCGAGTTGTCCGCCGAAGCGGGGGTGGCCTGTGGTGAACAGCCTTCAGACTGCCGAGGCCGACCTCGACGCGGTGCTCGCGGCCGCCAAGGCCGACCTCGGCGTCAAGAAGAACGGCGTGAAGGCAGCGCGCGGACGAGTACGGCAGGTTGCCCGCCAGCGGCGTCGTGGGCGCCGCAGCAAGCTCGTCAGGACCATCGCCCCAGCCGTGAAGCGCACCGCGTTCTACGGCCTCACCGTCATCGGGGTCGTCGCCTTCGGTATCGCCATCGCGCTGATTGTGACGGGCAGCTTCCCTGCTTCGCTCCCTCTGTTCACGACGGCCGGCGCCGCCTGGCGGCTGGCCTACGCCGTTCGTCGGTAACCAGCCGACCGGCTCACATACGACGCGGGTGCCCCAGGCTGACGATGTTGTGCGGCACGGGGCACCCGCCGCTCGGTGAGCGGGCCCTGGTCCCGGCGGATGGGTCAGGACCCGCTCGATCGTACGGCGACGACCGTGACGCCACGAACGAAGAAGGGAGCTCTATGTAGGAAGAGCTCGTGAATTCGATGCTGTGCAAGACGTCCAGGCCGGGCTCGCGGCGGCGGCCGCGCAGGACGAGAGCGAGGCGACGGCGGGCTTCGGCGAGCAGGTGTCTGCGGTGGAAGCGACCCCCGTGGTTCATCACGAACACCGTCGCGGTGACGTCGACGGCCGCCAGCGCTATGTCGACCACAGCCGCGACCCGGGCCGGATCGCCGCCGCTGCGGCACGGGCGTACTCGGGCCACACCCCGCTCTCATATACACATCCGGGATCCCGGCCAGCTGCTCGGGTTTCCGGGCCCTGCAGATGTGACGGTGGGGGCGGGCCCGATACGGGTCTGCCCCCACCGCCGGTTCGGGGTGGTTGGTCAGTTGGTGTGGTCGGTGGTTTTGGACAGCGGTGGGCCGAGGCGGTGGACGGTGGTGACGGTGTCGGTCTGGGTGCGGTTGCCGTGAGCGTCGATGCCGAAGTGGCCGCTTGCGCCGGCGACTGCGTTGTTGCGCAGTGCGTACAGCTCGTTTCTGACGGCGTAGCGGTTGGGCAGGCTGGTCGGGCCGTCGCCGTGGGCGGCGGCGTTGTGCAGAGCGGTTGCGGCGGTGAGGACGGCGTCGTGGGCGACGATGGGCCAGTAGCTGCTGATGAGGAGTTGCGCGTTGAATTGCTGGTTGTGGTGGGGGGAGGTGAAGTCCTTCACGAACGCGTTGTACAGGCCGCTGTCGGGGTTGTCGGAGCTGCGGAACTGTACGGCGTTGGGAAAGGACGCGTACAGGACGGTGATCGGCGCGTCGGGTTCGTGAAGCGCTGCGGTCTTGGGGTCGAGGGCTGCCGCGTCCGATCCGGTGATGACGGTGATGTGCTGGGCGTGGCAGCTGCGTTTGGCCAGCGCGTCCAGGAAGTCGGGCAGGTACTTGACGCGGGCGGCGTAGTAGACGGTGTCGATGGTCTTGCCGGTGTTGCAGAAGTTCTGGCTGATGGTGGGCAGGATGGCGCCGGGCCCGCCGCGCGGGTCGAACCCGAAGTCGGAGGTGGGGTCCAGGTGCTTCTTCAGGCCGGCGATGGTCTGGAAGCCGCGGCGGAGGGACTCGGTGTAGAGGTCGCGGGTGCCATTGGGGGTCACGTCGGTGCTGACCAGGGCCGCGGTGCGCGGGCCGGGGCCGAGTTCCTTGCTGATGGCGGTGAGCTGATCGGTGTTGGACAGGGCGACACGGGCCAGTCCGTTGATCGGCCCCCTGCCGTCGACCGAGCCAGTGGCGTCGAACCCCGTCGCTGTGATCAGGTCGCCGACCATGGGCAGATCGGCCTTGCTCAGCATCCGGGCGGCGTCGACCGTTTCCTGCTGACTCAGCCCCAGGCCGGCCACCGCCACCAGGTGCTCTGCGTCCTTACGGGCCGCCAGCTCGTCGACGGCGTGCTTCCACGCTCGCTCGGAGCTGCCCATCGAGGCCACCAGCAGCCGGATCTTGGGCCTGGTGTTCTCTTTGTTCTGCTCCTCCACGGCGGTGTAGGCGCCCTCGAGTTCGGCCACGTACTGGCCCACGGTCAGGCTGTTCGCGTCCGCCGACGTCAGCGGCGTCAGGAACGCGAACGTCACGTAGTCACCGCCCCGGCTGATATCGCTGTTCTCCGCGCCGATGGCGGTCATGACCGGCTTCAGATCGCTGCCGAAGACAGCCGAGCCGTCACTGCCGTCGGTGACGCCCGTGCACTCCCCGTCCGTCCCGGTCACCAAGTCCGGGTTGAACGTGCCGCAGTGCTGCTCCTTGAAGTGCTCCCGGTCTCGCTCATGCACCTGCCACACCCCGACACCGACAGCGAGAACGAGTAGGGTGCCGGCCACCAGGCCTGCGCGCAGCCGCCTGCGGCCACCGCCCACAAGGCGCGCCCAACGCCCGCCGCGCCCGGGCGGCACGCCCTGCTCGTTCGGCACACCTTGGTCGTCCGTGGCCGCACCCGCGGTGTCGGGGGTGTTTGCCGCCGGGGAGCCGGCGGATGCCGGGGCTTGCGGGGTGTCCACCGCCGAAGAACGGACGGGAACCTCGTCTTCCGGCTGGTCCTCGTCTGCGGGGGCTGCCCGGTTCAGCGCTTTCCACAGCGTCAGCCAGGACTCCTGCTCGGTCTCGCTCAACCCGCAGGCACGCACAAAGCTGACCACGAAGACGAATTGGGGCAGCGCGTCTTTGTTCAGCGTCTGGGAGACCGTGCTGGGATACAGCCTCTTGGGACCACCCTCACTGGCCTTCTCCAGGGCACTGAGGCTGATGCCCCGGCTCTCACGCAGCTGAGTCAGCGCGGAACGGAACTGCTTTTGGTTGTGCACGCGCAGCAGCTCGGGCCACATCACCTGCTCGCCCTGCGCGCCCGGCCGGTCCTTTGGCAGCGTCATCACGCACCTCCGGCAAAACCGACGACCGGTCGCTGTCCGCTCAGCCAAGAGCCGATCTGAACAGCGGCAGCTCCAGCCGCCATGACCAGTCCCACGGCGTCGCAGACGGGCTGTCCGCTGCACACGAGGATGATCACCACCAGCAGGATGATCGTGAAGAGAATGATCCGATGGACCGGCGTGAGGCTCGCGCCGCAAAGCGCGTGCTCCGAAGACACCGCCTGCCGACGGCGCCGGGATCGCGTAACGCGTACTGACACAGTTGTTCCCCTCCCTGGACGCGGCGAAGATCGCCATACAGCACCGCATCGGACGGTTACCGGCCGTGATGCGGTCATCACCCAGTCTCTGCCTTGGCCGCGCCGGAGGAAAACCCTTCAGCCCAATCGGAATCAGCCCGCACAAGCGCCACTCACAAAAGGGATTCCGATTTCCTTTTTCCGCTCGAATACCGAAGGACATGGAAGCACCCCGGCGGCTCAACCGCCCGCATCCGAATCGTTCACCCCGAAGCCAGCCACACGACAGGCTTCCACGGCACCGCCAGGCCTGCCGACATGCCCGCTGACCTGGTACGCCGGTGTTCGGAACGGTTCAAAACGCATCCCGAACGCCGAAGATCTTGCGCACTGGCCACCACGGTGGTGAGCTGAACAAGCGGAACCCCGCCCTCAAAAAAGGCCGTCCCCTCCCCTTCCTGGGCGCGGCACAACACCAGCGGCGGGAAGAGGGGACTCCTGTTACCGGCTGGAGTCCCCTCACCTCACCGCATCCGCCTCCCCACGGAAACTCAACTATTCCGACCCGTAATCGAAATGTCCTTCCACGGGGGCCTACGAAACAGCGGATCCGGCCGAACACCGAGGAGCCGTACCCGACCGACCCAACACCGAGGAACCCAGCACACTGAGGACCTGCACGGTCAACGCCCATGGAGCACGTCCTGGTGCCGTCCCAGACCGATCGGCGGCTCCCTGCTGCCCGGGTCTGTAGGGTGGCGCAGGCCGGAAGCGTTCAGCGGCACCGTCCTGGAGCGCGGGGCGGCAGCGTCATGTGAACGGTCTGCCGCCCGACCTGCCCCGCCTCCGCACCCAGGAGACCTGGCTCGTCCTCAGCCCGGACCGAGTCCGGCAGCAGATCGCGGCGGCCCAGCAGCGGGAGGCAGCGCGGCGAGCAGGCCCGGCCGCCCGCGCCTGACTGGCTGCTGGAGCTCGGCCTCAACCGGGACACGGCCACCGTATAGGAGCACGTCGGCGGCTGCTGGAATGCCGGGTAGGCAGCGAGGGCATCGACCGGTCCACCGCGCCGGGGGCGTTGGCCGAAGGCGTCGCGGCCTGCCCGCACTGCCGGCCGGACACCGAGCTGGGCGGGACTCCTCAACTAGGGCGTTCCCGTTGAGGGACGACCTTCGGTCAGGTCAGACGGGCCCGGAGAATCGATACAGCCTGGTCCAACTGGGTGAAGAGCCCTTGCTGTGTCCCCGGGCAAAACCCCCTGCACGCAAGGCCTGGAGTGACACTCGGCTACCCAAGCCCGGGAGGGGCTACCTGGATGCGATCTGTTACTGACCTCTTCGGATTGTTGTCGGGGTGGTGGCGTGGGGTGATCCCTGCGGTAGGCCGGAGTTATGCGGTACGCGCAGGGTGGAGGCTGACCGCGGAGCGGCGGCTGTTACGCGAGCGGATCCGGTACGAGGCGGGTGAGCGGTTCACTCGCGGTGAGAGAACCGCGGTGATCGCTAAGTGCCTGCGGGTCAGTGAGCGGTCGGTGGAACGCTGGCGTCGCGCCTGGCGGGAGGGCGGAATGACCGCGCTCGCCTCCGCGGGGCCGCCGAAACCGCCCAAGGTGTCCGAGGGCCAGTTCGCCGAGCGGGAGCAAGAGTTGGCGGTGAGCCGGCCGCGCATGGTTGGGAGGACCAGCGGTGGACCCTGGCCCGGATCAGGGTGCTGATCGCCCGGAAGTTCAGGTTGGACTGCTCGTCGGCGGCGGTGTGGCGGCTGCTGCACCGGCACGGCTGGTCCTGGCAGTCGCCGGGCGCTGGAGCGCGACGAGCAGGCGGTGGGCCTGTGGAAGAAGGATGTGCGGCCGCAGGCGGAATGACTGCGGTGGCGCTGGGGGCGTACATCGTCTTCGAGGACGAGGCCGGGTTCTCGATGACACCGCCACGTGCCCGCACCTGGGGCCGGCGTGGGCACACGCCGGTGGTGCGGGTGCGGGGCCGCTCCTGGCGCCGCTGGTCGATCGCGGCGATGTGCTGCTACAAACCGGGCAAGACGTCCCGGCCGATCCACCGGTCGCGACGCCACCGCAAGCACAAGGGCAAGGGACGCGACACCTTCGCCTGGAGCGACTACCGCGACCTGGTCGTCCGCGCCCACATCCAGCTCCAGGCTCCCATCGTGCTGATCTGGGATAATCTCAACACCCACCGGGCTGCCGGGATGCGCGAGTACGCCGCCGCACACAACTGGCTCACCATCATCCAACTGCCCTCGTACGCGCCAGACCTGAACCCGGTCGAGGGTATCTGGCCGCTGTTACGGCGCGGCCCGCCGGCCAACACCGCCTTCACCGACGACGAACACCTCGAACGCACCCTCCGCCGAGGTCTGCGCCACATCCAACTCCGCCCCGACCTGATCGACGGCTGCCTCACCGGCACCGGACTCACACTCACCCACCAGCCGACAACAACCCCAAGAGCTCAGAAGTCGTCCCTGTGAACCGCGTCGGTTGAGACGTCAGCTGGAGCGCTGATCAGCTGCTGGAGGTGGTGAATGAAGTCCGGGTCGTCGAGACGGGAGTCGGTGACACGGTCGCGCACATCGGTCAGGAGCCATTCCACCAGCTCCGCGGTGGCGTGGTACTCGTTGTGGAATCCCAGGCTCAGGTCGGTGATCTCGTACTCGAACAGCACGTCGACCATCAGGTCCGCCAAGTGCGCGTCGGCGGCCGGGGTCCGGGTGGCGGTCCATATGTCCAGCCAGGGGCGCAGGCTGTCGGTGGCGACGGTGATGAGGCCGAGGGTGTCCCTGATGGACACCGGGCTGGGGTGGGTGTGCAACGTGGCCTGCCACCATGCGGTCCAGACGTCGCGAAGAGCGTCGGCCAGGGGCGCGTCCCAGGTGCTCCAGCCCGCCTCGACCAGGCGGGTGGCGATCAGCTCCTCGGAGACGTGGAACTGACCGGCGACAAGGGGGCGGATGATGCGCGGGACGAGACGGCGGTAGAGACGCGGGAAGTCGTCCCAGTGGCTGGGCACCTCTCCGGCGGCCGCGGACACCATGTCGTCGGGTATGAGGTGCAGCGGCCTGGAGAGTTCGGCGAGTCCCTCCTCGCCGTAGCAGTACGTGCAACCTCCGATGGGGAACGGCTCTTCAGAGGCGAAAGCGCGGTCCAGTGCATCGAGGGCTGTCATGAGCTGCTGATGGTATGACATGGCGACCCGCCCGGGGACTCCGTCCGAGTGACCGGCGAAGATCGCAGGCTATCAGGCTGTGCCGGAGCTGATGCTGCGGACTGAACCGTCACTACCCGACTACAACTCGAAATGGCCCTCAGCCGAGTGGAAGAACCTGTTGCTGCCAGCCGCAGGCAGGCTGGAGAAGGTCCACACGAGCAGTTCGTCGGCTGTACCGCAGAGTCTCAGCGCGGTCTCGCGGGCTTCATCCACCTTGATCGTCTTCGACCGGGCCGCTTGCGCGCGTCGCCGACGAGGACGTCGCCGCCGATCTGCGGACGGCTGTCGTTTCATCGCCAAGAGGCCGCCGTCTTGATCTTGCCGGGTACGTAGGTGACGGGAATACCGTCCAGCCGGCTGCCCTGCGCCCTGACCCGGCTGAGTGCGCTCGGCTTGACCTCGATGGTGATGCCGGAGCCGTCGGCGTTGGGCGAGGCGCCGTAGTACACCTCCTTCGAGGCGTCCTTGACGGCGCCCACCGGGAGGATCTTGTCGATCTCCCGGTCCAGGACCTTCCTGCTGTAATCGGCGTGCTGAACGTGTATCAGCGCGGTGTCGATCGCCGGGTGGGCGTGCTTGGCGGAGGCGACCAGCTTCGCGGCTCGGGTGCTGTCGGTGGCGTAGAGGGTGACGAAGCCATGGTCCTCGTCGACGTGCAGGTCGCTGTAGGTATCGGCGAACGCTCCACGACCCTGCTCGCCGAGGGCGTTGGCGACGGCGTTCAGTGGCGCGACCTTCTTGGCGTGCGCAAGGAGCGCGGAGTCGGTGTGGGTCGGATCGCCGGTCGCTGCGTCGGAATCGGCCCCGCATCCGGCAAGGGCCAGCAACAGGACGAGGACGGCGGGCAGCAAGGGGCGACGCATGAGTTCCTCCATGAGGTGTCGAGAGCGGTGCGAGAGGAGAAGGAGAAGCCGGTCATGAGGCGGGCCGTTCATCCGGCCAGGGGGCACGGGCGACGATCAATGAATCGGGGGCTTGAGTGCCGGACGGCACGGCATGCTGGGTGACGAGGACGACAGCCACTTCGTAGCCGCCCTTCCGCACCGAGCTCCAGGTGGTTCCCGCGCAGGGACGGCCCGGCACGGGCGCTAGCCGGGCGCGGTGCGGACGGTCGGGGGTGATGGTCACCTGTTGCGCGGTGTTCTCAGAGGCTGGTCCGGATGGGTCCTGACCGGCCACGACCCGGCCGTCCTTCAGGACGAGAATCCGTGGCTCGCCGGACAGGACCGCTGGGGCGGTCGAGTTCACCTCGTAGGTGACCTGCGGGCCTCCGTTTGGGGCCGTGCGCACATCGGAGATACGTACGCTCACGGCTCCGCGGCCGGTACTCGCCGGAATGCTGGCGCCGCAGGTGTGACGAGGGAGCCCAGGATCTTCGCCACTCGTCGCCGGGGGCTTCCTCCGTAGCGAGCCCATCGGTGTCTTGGTCTCCGGTGTCGAGTCGGACGGCAGCGTGTTCAGCGCCACCGCGGCGGCCACGGCCAGGCCTGCCCCGGCCACGGCGGTGTACCGGACGCCTCTGCGCCGGCGCACCCGGGTCCGCACGCGTTCGGTGTCGATCTCCAGCGGTGGTGTGCGTTGCGCGGCAGCCAGCAGCTGTTCGCGCAGGTCCTCGGGCTTCATGTCTCCAGCCTTTCCTCCGCGACGCGATGTTGCGGTGGCCGCAACTGGGCCCCCAGCCGTGCCAGCGCGTCGCTCAGATGACGCTTGACCGTCCCCTCACCGCAGCCGAGCCGCGCCGCGATGCCCGCGGTGGACATGTCCTCGTAGTAACGGAGCACCACGCACGCCCGCTGCCTCGGCGACAGTCCGCGCATGGCGTCCATGAGGTCGACCCGATGCATGACGTCCGCGCTGTGGTCGGCGACCGGCGCCGAGGACACGAGCCGCGGAAGCGCGCGGATCCAACGGGCGCGGCGCCGGTGCAGGTCCAGGTAGCGGTTGAGCATCGTGCGGCGTACGTATGCCTCCGCCTCCCCCAGTTCCCACGCACGGCGGGGCCGGGAGAAGACCCGTACCAGTGCCTCCTGAACCAGGTCGGCGGCCTCCGCGCGGTCGCCGCACAGCAGGAAGCCGTACCGGTTCAGTTCCGCGCCGCGCTCCTGCGCCAGCCCGGACAGCAGCCTCGACCATTCGGCCACATTCCCTCCGATCCCCTTCATCCGGTATCACGAACAACTCGACCGTCTGATTGGGGCCTTGCGGCCGAAGACCTCAACGAGGCTTCGCGGGCGGTCGCGGGCCGCCCCGCACGGGAGCCGTACGCATGCGCGAGGGACACCACGGGCTCCGGGTGGAAACTCTGCGGTGCCCCCCGCGGTGGTGCCGGGTTACTGGTGAGGGTTCAGCCGTCCGGGGCGGGCAAGACCACCGTGCTGTCCACGCTGGCCGCCCACCGCCGCCCTGATCTCAGAGGCTCTCGAAGCTCACTTTCACCAGCAGGACCCCGGCGGCAACGCCTGACAACCCGTGTGCCGTACATGCCTGACAAGCCCCCAGATATCTGTAAGGCACATACCGATCAGAGCCAGTTCCCATACACGCCTTACACCCCCTGAGCACCCCAGATATCCCCGGCCTGCGCTCCTCGGCAGGTGCGGTTCCAGCCGGGCCCGCTCCACCCCACACGGGACGGAACCATTCACCAGCCAGCCTGTCACGCGACCCCTCGGACAGGCCCTAGTTGCCGAGGTGGCAGCGGGCGGTCAGGCGTCAGGGTCGACTTCGGGGTGCGTGAACCGCACGGGCTTGCCCAGCGACCGGGCGTAGGCGATTTCGGCTCGGGTGCTGTCTCCGATGCAGTCGCCGACTAAAGCGCCTGAGTTCGCGATTACTGAGCGATCGTGGACGCGAACCCAGGCAGGGGTACTGATCGGGCAGGTGCTCATCGTCATCCCTCGAGCAACCGCGCGGTCCGGCCAGGGACTGAGAGTCCGGTGTTTATACCTTGCTCGCGACCACCATATAGTTCTCGGCCTCAAGATCGAACGTGCTCAGTTCCGTCTGGAGTCCGACCCGGTGCAGCTCGACTTCGAGTTCCTCGTACCGGTAGGGCCAGCAGGACAGCAGTTCCGAGCGGACAAGAACCAACCCGGTCGCATCAACTTGCGCGATCGCAATCTCGATGTGGTGCTCCTCCTCCCAATGCGGCGCAATCTCCCAGCGGTAGACCACGACGGCATCGCGACCGTTCCGGCGGACGAGTCGGTCACTGATCTCCAGCCGGGAACCTCTGGCCCTCACGAGTTCCCAAGTGCGGGATGTGAGTACCAAGCGCCCGCCGGGGCGCAGAAGCCGTGACATCGACTCCAGAGCAGCAGCCCTGCCTGTCGCGCCCGTGGCATGGTGAAGCGAGTTGCCAACGCAGAACACCATGTCGAACGTGTTGTCCTGGAAATGGTCGGGCAACTCTTCCCAGTTCGCCCGTACGGCCCGGACGGATGCCCCGAACTCCTCAGACAACTCTGCAGTCCGACGAACCATCGCCTCGCTGGCGTCAGTTGCGACAACCTGAATGCCACGACCGGCGAGGCCAACCGCCAACTGTCCGGTTCCGCACGAACAGTCGAGGACGTGAGCGTTCGACGCCAGGAGATTGAGGACGTCGTCGAACGACGCAGCGAACTCGGCTGGAGGCAACTTTGCATCCGAGATGAGCCATTCGTACACCTCGGCAAGCACGTCATAGCCTGTCACAACCACTACCTCCGTCACGCGGCAGACTCACGGTAGGACGTCAGTCCATCAGCGGAGCAAGCCGGGCACCAATGCTTTTCGCAAGGATGGCTCTGACGGTGTTTGTGGGTTGTCAGTTGTCCGTCTGAGTGGATGTCACCGGACCAAAACAACTCGGTGCAGTGGAGCCCAAAGAACTGCTTATGAACACCCCTGGGTTCCGAGGCGGTGCCGCATGAGATGCACGATCACGCGGCTCACGGCGTGCTCCCACTAGGAATGTCGGTCACGATGTCTCCAAGTGGCTGGGGGATGCATCGTCGCTGTCCGCCGGGTCGGGTTGGAAGAAGCGGATGTAGCGCAGACCGGTCTCCGGGGTGATGTTGAACATCACGCACAGGTGTTGCGGGTCGGCGCCGGTGACGGCGGCCTCTTCGAGAATCCGGTCCTCACGGAGTCGCTGGACGGTGACCGGAAGGCCGCGCAGCACGACCCGCATCCAGCCGATGGTGACCGCTGCGCGGGAGTACGCGGTCTGCGAGCTGATGAACAGGTGAGAGTTACGGGTGTTCGGCCAGCGTTCGCGCCGCAGCTCCATGTAGTCGGCGGCGGCCTGTCGGGTGAAGGCCTCGAGTGGGTGGTCGATATCGCCCTGCGCGAACCGGCCGCGGACGAAGTCGATGGCGGACACGGGCAGTGCTCGGGCTTGGTGGGGGTAGAGCGCATGGATGCCGATGAGGGCGATCAGCAGCTTCAGGGCGGGGTCGGTGGCCGCAGCCTCGGCCATGGACTGGATCGCTTCTGGGCTCAGTGGCTTCGGCACCGTGCCCGGCCTGGCGCCGAGGCTCACGCCGCGGGCGGGATTGGTGAACAACAGCCGCTGGCTCTTGAGGGTCTTGAACATGCTGCGTAGCGCGACGGCCTCGTTGTGGGGTGCTGGGCACTGGGCGAGCCACTCGGCGAGATCGCCGCGGGTGACCTGGCGGAGGGTGCAGTAGCGCTCCGAGCAGGCGAGGAGGAAGGGGATCGCCGAGGAGAGCTGGTTGCGGACGGTGGCGGGTGAGCGGGGGCGGCGGCGTGGCCCGCCGTGTCGCACGATGTTGATCCACACCAGGGCTTCTTCACCGATCTTCGGGTGCACGCGGCTTACGAGTTGGTGCGTGATAGTGGGTGAGGTGTGTTTGCCTTGCTCACAGCCGTCTTCAGATGTTGGCCGTGCGGTCGGAGACGAGGCCGGCGATGG
>NZ_JBSFGB010000077.1:0-20095 GCF_053596375.1 Streptomyces sp. NPDC001709
GCTGATGATCGCTGCACGAGACGCGTTCCCCACCACACGGCCATGATCGACGATCAGGAGCTCGACGTCTCCCTGCCTACCGTGCACGAGCTCGTTAGTCCAGTACTACCTGATGGCCAGTGACGTCTTCCGGCTTCACCGGCTGCGCTGGGTCATGGAGACGTCTATGCGAAGTCTGCGAGCGGGCTGGTGAGGTGGAGGTTCACCACATCAGGTCACTCAACGACCTCAGCCGACTCGACGGGGCATCCCCCCGTGTGTGGCAGCTGGTGGCCGCACGTCGGCGGCCGACGACGTGAATGACCGCGCCGACTGCGACGGCCAAGACTGAGGAGACCATCAAGGCGATCTCCGACATGACGGCAAACACGACGTCGGCCTGGGCGGCACGCACCCGCCATTCGAATTCCGGATCGACCAGCCCCGCGGGATCCCGCACCACCTGTACGCGGTCGCCGACCCGGTCGTCTGCACCGCATGAGACGGCATCGGGGGCCGGCGTGGTAGAACCGTCATAGCGGACCGTGCAGTCATACGTGGTCGACTTCCCGTGGTGGACCTCGTTCCGTGTGATAACGGCCGGCCGGGATACGCCCCGTGCCTGCAGGACCAGTGTCTGGGACGCCTGCATGGCGCACAGCGGCGTGGCGATCATCGGCGCGAACATCAGCGTCAGTGCCAACTTCCGCAGCACGGCGGAAGAGGACAACGACATCACCGCGACCAGCAGCCAGACCACGCCGACCAGACACAACACGATCGAGGGCACCAGCATCCAGCGCAGCGGCCCCAATACCCCACCGACAAGGGGCAGTAGGGCGGCCACCGGAACCGACAAAGCGGTCAGCACCGGGCGGCGTGGATATTCCAAATCGCCCGCCCGCTTCCTCCCGGCCCGCTTCGTAACCGTCGTCAACGCATCTCCCGTCCGACCGTCATCACCGTGTCAACGATCATTCTCGGACAGGGCCGGACCTTGTCGTGCGGCGGGGCGCTCACCGGTTGCCGACCGTCTCCTGGGGCTGGCCTGGATCGCCATGTCCAGCTGGACAAAGTAGGGAACCGTCTGCGGTGTGTCAGATCCCCGCCGTGTCGTTCCCCACGGGTGCACTTCGGGCCGCCCGACCGTATTGGAGATGAACCACCTCGACTGCGACGGCTGCGGCCTGTGCGCCGAACTCCGCCGGAACCTGGACGAGTTGGATGCGTGGGGTTATCGAGTGGGCTCGGCCGCTCTTACGAGTGAAGCCATGGGGGACGCCCGGCGGGGCGGTGGCCGCCAGGCGTCGGCACTGCGCCTGGACTTGGGCACCGCAGCGCCCACCGTGCTGGCAGTCGACCAGAGGCCGTGAACGAGTTCCTGACCCCACGTCAGAGTGCACCGGCGCGACGGGCCGTGGAGTTCAAGAAGTTCCTGGCCAGGCTCGACAAGGAAGTCCCGGCCGGTCTCGATGTTCGCCTCATCCTCGACAACTACGTCACCCACAAGACACCCGCCATCAAGAAGTGGCTGCTGGCACACCCACGGTTCCACCTGCACTTCACACCAACGAGTTCGTCCTGGCTCAATATGGGGGAGCGGTGGTTCGCCGAGCTGGTGCAGAAGAGGCCCAAGCGCGGCGTCCACCGCTCCGTCCCAGCCCTCGAAGGAGACATCCGAACCTGGCTCATCGACTGGAACGAGCACCCCAGACCCTTCGCCTGGACCAAGACCGCCGACGAGATGTGGATGAGGTAGAAATTCTCGTACTGTGTGCCGGCACTGCACGAGCCCCAGACCGGGCCATCGCTCTGGTTCTGGGCTTCAAGGCAGTACCCGTGACCTACCTTGGCCTCATCGAACGTGCGCCCCCAACTGCCAGACGCTTCGTTCCACCACTCGTTGCTCGCCTGCAGGCTCCAGGGCTCAGTATCGATCGATGATCGGGAAGTCCGCCCCGTACCGCAAGTTGACCGCCAGGCAGCGTCCCGTCTGGCTGTCTTGGATTTGATCCCAGCCGTTCGATCCCTGCCAGACCGTCCATGTTTGGTAGTTATTGCCGGACTGGATGTGTACTCCGTATGGGGTCGCGTGTGCGCTACCGACGTTCAGGCCGAGGAGCGACCCCGAGATGGCTATGGTGGCTGCTAGTCGGGTGATTATCGCCTTCTTCGCCATGATTCTCCCCCTTCAACGGCTCCCGGCGTTCGCCGCGGAGTGGTCAGCCCATCCGGCCTCTCCTCGCACTGCCGCAGACGCGGGATGCCCGCGCGTACGAAGATCCATCACCAGGTCCGCTCTGGCGGCAGTTGATCGCGGCCGAACTCCTGGCTCAACGATCGATTCTCTACACCTTGGCGACTAGGCTTTTGCGCCAAGGACGCAAATGCTCCGAGACCCAGTGCCGCCAGGGACCGAACCCAGGGATGGCAAGTTGATACGGACTCGTCTGACGACCGACGACCTCGAACAGATGCAGGTCGCCGGCGCACCTGACTTCGGCTACGAACTCGCCCTGGATGGGGCCCACCTGGTCGATCGAACCCCCAACCGTGATGCGGTTGACCAGCGTGGCGATCCCGGACCGGAGGCAACTGGCGCACAGACCTCACCCACCGGCCCGAGCCCGTGGCAGCGGAGATCACCGCACCTGAAGCGAACGCCGATCCCTTCCCTATGCTGATGGCATGATCGATGTGCCAATTTCAGCGCTGGAAGTCGCGGTGGTCGAATCAGGGACCCGTGGCGTGGAGACCCTGCGCGACACCGCCGCCTTCGCTCGCAGGCTCGAACTACTGGGGTATCACCGGATCTGGTATGCCGAGCACCACCATTCGCCCGCGATCGGCGCGTTTCCACCGGTGGTGCTGATCGCTCATGCGGCGGCCTCGACCTCAGCCATCCGGCTCGGGTCGGGCGGAGTGCTGGCGCCCAACCATGCGCCCATCACGCTGGCGGAGCAGTTCGGAACACTGGCCGCGTTGCACCCGGACCGCATCGACCTGGGTATCGGTCGCGGCCCTGGCACCTTCGACGAGGCCACCGCGCGGGAATTGCGCCGCGGAGCCGGACCGGCGACGGACGCGCAATACCAGGACGACGTCGCTGCGATCCTGTCCTTTCTGGTCGACGAAGTGGCACTCGGCCCGCTGCCGGAGCCATGGCTGCTGTGCTCCAGTACCGCTGGTGCCGCCCTCGCCGCGCGACTCGGCCTGCCGATCGCCGTTGCACACCACATCCGGCCCGACAACACCTTCGCGGTGCTGGAGCGCTACCGTGCGGCGTTCATCCCGTCCCGCTGGTGCGAGCAGCCCCGGGTTGTGGTGTGCGTGGAGGCGATATGCGCTGAGACGGAGCAGGAAGCGGCGTGGCGAGCCGGGCCCATGGACGTCGTCAAGGCCGGGCTGCTCAAGGGTCTGAGCGAGATTCCCTTCCCGACGCCCGCGGATGCCGCCGCCCATCCCTTCACAGCAGAGGAACGGCAGGCGCTTGCCGGTTTCCGCGCACAGCAAGCGTGCGGGACGCCCGAGGCCGTCGTACGCCGGCTCGCGCAACTGGCCGCCGATACCGGAGCAGACGAACTCATGCTGACTACACCTGTCTACGACCTCGACGCCCGCGTGCGCTCCTTCGACCTCGTCAAGAAGCACTGCGAGGCCACGAAGGCACCGTGACGACCGCGCACCGAACCGTTCGCGCTGACCCGCCCGCCAGAGCTGCCCCGGGCGCCGACGCCAAAACGAGGGCTTCGCTCGGGACGACTTCCACATCGACTACGACCGCCAGCAGGTCGCACCGAGCAACAGACGCCTGAGTGGAAGACCCGCTACTCGGTCCGCTCCGGAGTGGAGGACCGTCAACGAGTTCGCCCACGGACACGGCATGCGACGCTGCCGCTACCGAGGCCAGAGAAAGGCCCACATTCAGCACGTCCTGACGGCCATCGCGCCAACATCGAGCGCATCAGCGCACTGCTGCCGACCGAAGAAGCACCCAAGCCGCCGGCCGACTGCCTTCCAGAACTACGTCGACCAGCGTGAGATAACCCGACCGAAGTCCTGGCGAACCCTAGGCACCTGACCTCGGCACCTCCGAGATCCCCGACAGAGTCAAGTTCAGGCTCTGGCACAGATCTTGGGGACCGGTTGCAGAGGGTGACAGTGTCGTTCAGTTGAAAGGGGGGTCACGAGCCCGGCTGTCTGGTTCATGCGAATCGCACGGCGGCGTCGGGGACCGGATCCCTGGGGGGCCAGGGTGGTCGGGATTCCGGTCGACGGCCCCCCGGGTGGTCAGGTCAGGTCGAGGAACACGACAGCCTGGAACGGTTTGCTCCGGCTCTTACGCGAGGGCCGTGAAACTCTCGCCACGGCCCGGGCCGCGACGCCGCCGCACTGTGACGGCATCCGCGCTTCTGGACATCCACGTGCCAAGACGCACGGATCCGCCCCTCTGTGGCGATCACTGGGGTCCGCGACGCAGCAGGAGGTGCGACACTATCGGCGCTGGTCGTGAGCAGCGCCCTCACATGTTCTTGCGGGCCTTCCCCTTCATCTGCTCCCCTTTCCCCTTGATCTCCTCGGCCGTCCCGCGCACCGTCTGACCCGCCTCACCAGCCGCGTGCCGGGCCTTTCCCGCGATGCGGTCTCCCGCACCTTTGCCGCGCAGTTCCACGTCACCGGTGGCACGTCCGGCCGCTTCCTCGACCTTCCCCTTCATTTCCTGAGCCTTGCCCCGGATCTTCTTTCCCTGATCAGACATCTGCATCAGCCCCTTGTCAGAGGATTCCGGCTTCTCCCAGGCCATCCGGATACCTCAGCCGGTACGCCTCAAACCCGGACTGACGCCGACTTCTGCCACGACGATCACCTCAGCTACACATCCCGCTCTGTCGACTACTCAGCGTCGGGAATTCCGGTCCGGAATTCCTGATGGCTGAGGGGCCCAGCCGTCGGCGACGGGACAGATACTCCGAAATTCCTTCTCCCGGGATTTCTGTGCACCTGGCGGACACGGGTGCTCGGCACCTGATCAGCCAGTGGCAGCGGCTGTTGCCGAGGCTGATGATGGATACAGAGGAGGAGGGTGAACGATCACGAGTGACCGTGAGCGGGAAGAGGCACGTCCCCTGTCGCGGAAGGCGAAGGCGACCCCGGAGCGGGCGTCGGCGACCGAGGCCATGCGGGGCGCGGCCCAACAGCTAGCCGAGGTGCTGGGGCGGGCTCCAGACTCCGTTTCCGCGCTGAAACCGAGCGATGACGGTTGGGAAGCCGAGGTAGAGGTCGTGGAGCTGGAGCGCGTCCCGGGCGACCGCAGGGAGGCGATCTCAGACGGCACGGCTACCGGGAGGTGCTGGCGGCAATCGTGTTCGTCGCCACGTCAGGCTGGACATGGAACCAACTTCCGCCCGGCTTCGGCTCATCGGGCGTGACCGCGTACCGCCGTTTCACCGAGTGGTCACAGGCCTGAGTGTGGGCCAAGCTGCATTATCTGATCCTTGACGAACTCGGCAGCCAGGGCGGGCTGGACGGTCGCGGTGCGCCATCGACTCCGTGAGCGTTCGGGCGGTCAAAGCGGGCCTGGGGTTCCGGGGGCGTCTGGGCTGCGGTCTGGTAGCGCAGGCTTGGGCGTTCAGTCCTGAAGGGAGCAGTGCGGGCCGGGCGGTCGCGTATGAGCATCGCGAAGAGGTCCTCGATGGAGAACCGAAGGGCCCTGGGCAGGTGTTCAAGAGAAAGGGCCGTCCGGACCGAGTCTTTGACTGCATTGTTGGGGAGGGCCGGAATTTCCGCGAGCAGCACACCTACAAGGTCCGCATCCCCGCGGGCGTCAGGGACGGCCAGGAGTTCCGGATCCGCGAACTCGGCGCCCCGGCAGGCATGGTGGCGCACCAGGCGACATGTACGTCGCCGTGCACGTTGACGGCTGACAGCCAGCGGTCGCCTTCGCCAAGCAGCAGCGCCTCCACACCGTCGCCAACAGCCAGTAGTTGTCGGCCCTGACGCTGTGGGTTGTTCTGGCTCTAGTCAACGACCAGCACGGCCGCGGGTACTCGGTGGACGCCGCCCGGGCGCTGTGCAACTGGGGCTGGACCACCCTCGGCGTCCACCGAATCGAGTGGTGGGTGGGCGGACTGCTGAGGCTCGGTCCAATGCCAAACCGGCTGGGTTAGCTCTTCTGTGGGGACGTTCCCAGCTCAGACCGTCTCTACAGGAGAGCTACACCCATCTTCCTTCCCGACAGCGCATCGGCCCTGCGTACGCTGACCATGAGTCCGCGAAAAGGGCAGGCGTACCGGGCGGCTGTACACCGCCCGTGTCGGGGCGGGCCGCGCGAACCTGTGTGCCTGGGCGAGGATCCCGGGCCGCCATACAAGGTCACCGAAGGGAGCCGTCTCCCGTTCGCAGGACATAAGCTATGTATCCACTGTGCAATTGCTGTGTTCGGCGGGTTTATGAGACAGGTAATGAACTGTACTGCGCAGATTGAAATCCCGCCCGGGTCAGTCAAAGGATAGCCCTGAGTCTCACAAGAATTTCCTTGAAATGGGCCTCTTTGGTGTGGCGGGCCCGCCTGGTATCGAAGACTGCTGGGCATGGCAACGACTGACCTCCTTGACCTGTCCGCCCGCGCTACCAGTGCCGATCGTCGCGCGCCCTGGAGATCGCCGGTGGGCCAACCCGTGTACGCGCGCCCGGCGCTGCTGGTCATCACTGTGCTCGCAGCCGTGCTCTACACCTGGGGGATCGAGGACAGCCAGTACCACACGTTCTACGCGAACGCCGCTCGCAGCATGACGGAGAGCTGGAAGGCTTTCTTCTACGGCTCTTTCGACCCTGGCAATTCCATCACGCTGGACAAATTGCCCGGATTCCTGTGGCCCCAAGCACTCTCCGCTCGCATCTTCGGATTCCATCCGTGGGCGCTGACTCTGCCTCAGGTCATCGAGGGAGTGGCGAGCTTGCTGGTCCTGCACCGTTTGGTGCGCCGTTGGGCCGGCGTCCCCGCTGCGCTGATCGCCAGTACGGCGTTCCTGCTGACTCCGGTCACTGTGGGGCTCTTCCGAACCGCGGTCGAGGACCCCGCCTTCACGCTGTGCTTGCTGCTTGCGGCTGAGGCCACGCAACGCGCGGCCCGGGACGGCCGACTGCGCCCGCTGATGCTCGCCGGTGTGTGGGTCGGGCTCGGCTTCCAGGCCAAGATGCTGGAGGCGTGGGCAGTGCTTCCCGCGCTCGCTCTGGTCTACCTGATGGCGGCGCCGATCGCGCGGCGGAAGCGGCTCGCGCATCTGGGCTTGTCGGCCCTGGTGATGACCGCCGTGTCGGCGTCCTGGATGCTCGCCGTCACGCTCACCCCGGCCAAGGACCGGCCCTATGTGGACGGCACCACCAACAACTCCGCGTTCAGCATGGTGGTCGGCTACAACTTCCTGAATCGCTTCTCGTCGCTCGGTATCAGCGCCGCCTCTACGGGCAGCGTGAGCGCGACGCAGGGCGGCGGGCGAGGCCATGGCGGGCTGAACAGGGCCGCGGGTGCCAACTGGCTGGGACAGGGCGGCCCGGTAGGGCAGTACGGCCAGAAAGGCAAGTCCGGTGCCGACTGGTCCAGCGGCAGCGGACGGCACGGCGGCGCCCTCCAGGGGACTGGCCAGGAGAACGACACCGGAGCCATGCGCGGCACCCACCGTCACACCGGTGTGTCAGCCGCTCAGGGCAGCCAGGCCACCCAGGGCCGAGCTGCCGGTCAGGCCGGCGGATCCCGGGCGAGCGCCATGCGACAGGCCGGCGGTGGTGGCGGCCTGGGCGGAGACCAGAACGGCTGGTCCAAGATGTTCGACACGTCGCTCGCCTCGCAGACCGGTTGGCTGTACCCGATCGCCGCCATTGCCCTCGCCTGCGGTCTGCTCTGGCGCCGGGGCAAGCCGCGCACCGACCGGGTCCGCTCCGGGTTCGTGCTGTGGGGCACTTGGCTGACCACATACTTCATGGTCTTCAGCGCGGGCAGCGTCGGCGGCCACACTTACTACATGGGCGTGATCGCGGTGCCGCTCGCCGCGCTCACCGGTGGCGGTGTCGCGCTGATGTGGCGCGCCTACCAGACCGGCGGCCGACGTGCCTGGGCGCTGCCGACCGCGGTGGCGGCAACGGCGGCGTGGAGCGCGTACCTAGCCGGCGAGTTTCCGTCGTTCCTGCCGTGGCTGGCGCCCGCGGTGGGTGTGCTCGGCTTCGCCGCCGCCGTCCTGTTGGTGCTGTCTCGTCCCGGTCGCGCCGCCTATGGCGGGCGGCTGGCCCTCGCCGGACTGGCCGCGTCCCTCGCGGCCGTACTGATCGCGCCGAGCGCGTGGGCAGTGCAGATCTTCAACCCCTCGTACGGCAGCTCCGGCATGGGTGCAGTCGGCCCGTCCCGCGCGGACAGCGGCCACCGCTCGCTGACTTCGGCGACCCCGCGGACCGGCCAGATGCCCTGGCGCGGTGGCATGGCGCGGGCCAACGGCGCCAGCGGCCGACGCATGGGCGGCTTCGGCGGCTTCGGTGAGAACGGCAAACTCACCGCGAACCAACGAAAGCTGCTCGACTACACCACCGCGCGCCAGGGCTCGGCCGCCTATGTCTTCGCCACCACCAGCTGGAACGGCGCATCCCCGTACATCCTCGGCGCCGGCGCCCATGTCCTGCCGCTCGGCGGGTTCAGCGGCAAGGTGCCGTTCCCGACCGAGACGCAGTTCCGGCAGTTGGTCAACT
Source organism: Streptomyces sp. NPDC001709 (assembly GCF_053596375.1). Taxonomy (NCBI): domain Bacteria; kingdom Bacillati; phylum Actinomycetota; class Actinomycetes; order Kitasatosporales; family Streptomycetaceae; genus Streptomyces; species Streptomyces sp. NPDC001709. Next base: position 8,716 of record NZ_JBSFGB010000077.1, read on the forward strand.
CCGGCAAGCTCCAGTACGTGCTGCTGGGCGGCGGCCGCGGTATGAGCCCACTGTTCGGCGGCGGGACGACGACCGGCACGCAGATCACCAACTGGGTACGGTCCACCTGCACCCACGTCCCCGCCACTGCCTACGGCGGTTCGGACTCCTCCGACGTCACCTCCATCGCCCCGGACCTCACCGGCGCGGCTGGGGGAGAAGCCAGGGCACAGACGCTGTACCGGTGCGTCCCCGGCCACTGACTTGATCAAGCAGTTCAGGCATCCGGCCAGACGGCCCCCGCCCGCGCCACTGTCGCCTTGTGGAACACGCAGATCGCCACTTCCCGCGGCGATCGACTCGGCGGCGACGGTCTGTTCAAGAAGCGTCGGCAGTAGCACCACCAGCCAAGGCGCCTCCTCATTCATGCTGGTGGGGGGGGCTGGGACGAGCGGACAGCAGCCACCGGCCCGCTCCCTGGCGGCCATGCGCCGTACAGAGTGGTCGGTGGTGCCCCACTCGGCGAGGAGCTTGTCGGCGGCTTCGGCGGCAGCCGCAGCGTCGCCGGGTGGGACGAGGACGGCGGCTGGGGTGCCGCAGGCGAGGGCTTCCAACAGCGCGTTGTTGGCGCTCGCCCCGGTGAGGGGCAGCAGGAGAATCGCCGCCCGTCGGTACAGGCCGATCAGCTCCTGCTCGCTGATCCCATCGAGGACACGGACGGCCGGGTGCCAGGAGCGCAAGGCGGCATGCCGGGTGACGACTGCCAGCTCGATCTCCTGGCCGTGGCGGCGGTGCAGGAGGTCGTGGACGGCGCCGAGGTTGGCGAAGTCCCGCAACCACCAGCCGACGGTCAGTACGAGCGGCTGGCCGGGCTCCGGCGGTGCAGCGGCGGGAGGGAAGGCGGTGGTGTCGATGCTGTGCGGCACCAGGTGCACGCGCCCGTCCGGGAGCGGGCCACGGAAGAACTCCTGCTGGTGAGGGTCGAGGACGATGATCTGCTCGGCCCGCGGGGCCAGGCGCCGCCACACCTGCAGCGGCCTCCTCAAGTTCTTGAGCACATCGACTTTCTGACACGTTTTATGGGCATGATCCGGCGTCGATCCGGCCGAAGACTGCCGCTTGCCGATCTTGCTCATCAATCGGTCGATTCATCAACAGGTGGATCTCTCGCCTCCATATCACCGATCATGAAGTCGCGCCGGGACCGCGGTACTCCAGTAACAGGTGGTAAGGCAACAGGTCGACGAACACTTCCCGGTCCTCCGATGCGTCCTCGGCGTCCGGTTCCCCGAGGATGATGTCGCCGTACCGGGTGGTGATGGTGTGCGGGTGGTCGGGGCCCAGCACCCGCAGCAGATCGGGTAGCAGTTCAGCGAAGGCTGCCGCGGCGCCCGTCGCATCCCCGGCCAAGCCCCGAGAGAAGGCGATATAGCCGCGTGCAGCCAGGGTGTCGGGGTGGTCGGCGCCGAGTCGGCGGCCTGTGGCGTCGGCTAGGAGGCGGAAGTATGTGCTGGCGGCCCTTACCTGTCCGGCCCGGATAAGGCTGAGACCCATGGTGAACAGCACCGAATGAGCGTCTGGTACACGCTGCACGCCCACCAACCGGCCGACGTCGCCGAGCACCGTGAGCGGGCCTCGCGGTACACCACCAAGGCCGACCCGTCCCTGTCCGGCATGGTCGCCAAGCTCCGCCGGGTGATCATCGTCGCCCGATTTAGGCCCATCGGCCCAGGCCGGCCCAGGGATGAGGAAATCCACGCCGTCCAGCAGGCATGAGCCGCAGCCAGCACAGCCTGATCACCCAGACCTGCCAGAACGTCGAAAGCCGAGGCGTGGTGTCGGACGGGGTTTGCAGTTGTGGTCAGGCCTGGGAGAGGTGCCAGAACTGTCCACTGGTGGTGCTACAGCCGTTGATCACCACGGCGGTGCCGTTCTTGGACGTGTTGGGGTACAGCGCGATGCACTCGCTGCTCAGCCCGGAGGCCAGCCACAGGTGGCCGAACCCGTCGGCGGGCCGCAGCTGCCAGGACTCCTGCGGGAGGGATGCGTTGCACGCCGCCTGGTCGAGCTGGGCGCCGTCGACGGGGTCGGTCACGCTCATGCAGTAGCCGCTGCCGGTGTTCTCAAGCAGGAAGAACCCGTTGCCGAGGTCGATCGGCCGCCACACCTGGTTCAGCTCGCCGTCGCAGGACCACTCGTGGACGAGCGTGCCGGGGTCGAAGCGGCCGTTGCCGTCGACCTCGGCGCACTTGCCGGCGTGGTCGTTGACGATGGTGTAGTTCTGGGCAGCCGCCGGCCGCGTCCCGCCCGGCGCCCGGCCGGCGGCGTGTGGTGCCGCCGGTCCGGCGCCGGCGGCCTGGGCTGACCCCGCCCCGGTCAGCGCGGCCCCCGCCACCAGTACGCCGGCCAGTAGGATCCCGGCGCTTCCCGTCCTCGTTCTGGTCATCTGGTTTCCCCTCCCGTAGTGAAAGTGGCGAGACGACTCCGCCTCGTCGCGCCCGAACGGCGCGCCGGCGGTGGTGGAACGGTGGTACGGAAGACCGCCGGTCCGTCGCCCGCTCTCATGGACGGGAACCAGTGTCCGGCGCGCGGTGCGGCGGGACATCGGGAGCCGCTCCCCATCCCGGGGCGGCGATCTCCCTACGCCTGGTCACGTCGCGTCGGCTGCGCACGCCGAGTTTGGCCAGGACGGCGGAGACGTGGTGGCCGACTGTCTTTGTGGAGATGTGCAGCCGCTGCGCGATCTCCGTGTCGCGCAGGCCCGCCTCGAGCAGCGCGAGCACCTCGGCCTGCCGGGCGGTCAGCCCGTCGGGGTGAGTGAGCGTGGACCGGCGGGGCGCACGTCGGCCCTGCCGGCGCAGCTGTTCGGCGATCCGGTCGGCGGCGGCGCGGGCACCGAGCCGTTCCAGCTGGTGCAGGGCCCGGGGGAGCTGCTCCGGGTCGCGGGCCAGCGCGAGCCCGGCCTCGTACGGGCAGCCGAGCGCCTCCCACGCGGCGGCGGCCTCGGCCGGGGGCAGCCGATAGGGCTCCGCCGCGGCATGGGAGCACGGTGTCCGGCACGGGCCGAGCCACTGCCCGAGTTCGCCCACCGCCCAGCCGTGGTCCAGCCGGACGGCCAGCTCGTAGGTGGGGCGGACCAGGTGGTCGGTCGGCCTTCCGGCCAGCCAGGCCAGCTCCGCGCGGGCCGCCGCGACGGGCCAAAGGCGTTGCAGGGATTCGGTGCGCTCGGCCAGGTCCCATGCGGAGTCGAGTGTTCGGGCGGCCCGTGGGTCGCCGCGTCTGGCCTGCAACCGCCCGAGCACGGTCAGGGCGACGATCCGGGCCGACGTGCCCGCGGCTGGATCGACGTCCGTCAGCGCGGCCTCGGCCTCGGCCCAGCGGCCGCGCTCGAACAGGCAGCGCGCCCACCAAGCGGCGGCGTACGACCGGTGCGCGTCGAAGTCCCGGGCCCCGCACCAGGCGATGGCTTGGTGCAGCCAGGGCTCGGCGGTGGTGTAGCGGCGGATCTCACCGGCGCCCGTGCCGATGTTCGTCATCGCCATACCGACGGCCGCGTCGTCGCCAACCCTCCTGGCCGCCTCGAGACTCCGGACAAGGGTGGCCTCCGCGAGCTCGGGTTCACAGAACCACTGGGCTGAGCCGACCGCGTTGAGCGCCTGCGCGAGCGGGTGCTGCTGTCCGTACCGCTCGGCCAGCTCAACCGCCCGGCGCCCGGTCCGGACGGCCTCGGGGATCTCCCGGGAGAGCATCAGCAGGACGGCCAACCAGGCATAGGCGGTGGCCTGGCCGGGCCCCGGGCGTGACCGGTCGGCCGCCGCGCGGGCGAGGCGGCTGGTCTCCAAGGCCTCGGCGCCCCGGCCGTTGCGCCACAGGTAGTAGGCGCCTCTGGCGAGCAGCGCGGCTTCCTGGGCCCGCTCGCGCCGCTCGCCCAGGCACTCCAGGGCCTGCCGCAGGGCGTCGACGGCCTCGTCGTCCCGGCCCAGGCGCCCACAGGCGTCGCCGTAGGCTTCCAGGAGCTCGGCGCGATCCGCCGCGGGCAGCGGGTCCGCGAACCGCAAGGCCTGCGCGTAGTGCTCGGCGGCCTGCCGGTGGGCCCCGAGCGCCGCGGCACGCCGAGCCGCCGCGGGAGCGTGGCACAACACCGCGGGGCCCTGGTCCGCCTCTTGGGCGTGGTGGGCCAGCCGGGCGGGCTCCGCGCCCGCAGCGGTCAGGCCGTCCAGGGCGTCGCGGTGCAGGGCGACCCGCCGGCCGGGCGGGGTGCTCTCCTCGACGGCCAGCCGCGCCAGCTCGTGGCGGAACCGGACGCGGTTTCCCGCGACGACGAGCATGCCGGCGTCCACGCAGGCGTCGACGGACCGCGCCGGGACCAGCGACAGCGGAGCGCCGTCGGGGAAGACCGCCACCGCTTCCAGGGCCTTCCGCCGGTCGGCGCCGAGCGCGGCCGCCCGGGCCAGCACGGCGTCCCGGACGGTCTCGGGCAGGCGCCGTCCCGGCTCGGCGAGCGCCTCGGTGACGAAGAAGGGGTTGCCGCCGGTCCTGGCGTGCAGATCGGCGACGTCCCGCGGGTCGCCGGGGCCCGCCAGTGCGGCGACGGCCGCGACCGAAAGCGGTGCGAGACGGACCCGGACGACGGTCCGGTCGGTGGCGAGCGTTCCCAGCAGCCTGCGCAGCGGGTGGGCGGAATCCACCTCGTCGTCGCGGTAGGTGACGACGAGCAGGCTGCGCGTCGCGGCGATCCGCCGCCCGACGAAGACGAGGAGGTCGACGGTGGCCTCGTCGGCCCAGTGCGCGTCCTCCACCACGACCAGCCACTCACGTGCCGTCAACTCGTCCAGGAGCGCGGTGAAGAGAGCGTGCCGAGGGCCGTCCGCCCGAACCAGCCCGGCCAGCGCACCGCCTGCCGTGGCGGCCATGTCGTGCAGCGGGCCGAGTGGCCGCGGCGTGTGGAGCGCGTCGCAGACACCGCGCAGGACCGCTCCGGCCGCCTCCTCGCAGAACGCCCGCACCAGCGCGGTCTTGCCGATCCCCGCCTCTCCCGCGACCAGGGCGATCCGGCCCGGCGGGCAGTCGCGTAACGCAGCTATGGCATGTTCACGCTCCAGCAGTCCCATGCCGGGAGTCTAGGTGTCGATGGGCGGGGCCAAGGCGGAAGCGGCCGCGCGGAAGCCCGGCGGGTGCCCGAAGGTCGTTTCAGTCGGCAGGTGGGCTGGGTCGGTAGCTGTGGCTGGCTTGGCCACTCCCACCGCCTGGCATGGGGAGTGAGCGGACCACAGATAGGGAGGTGTTCCCGATGAGGTGAGGCCGTCGCTGCACCGATGCTCGTGGTGAGAAAGGAGCGTGCGACATGCCGCGATACCTCGTTCAGAGACACTTCACCGACGGGCTGCACATCCCGGTCGACGCCGAGGGCGCCAAGAGCTGCTCGACGGTGGTTCACACCAACGCCGAACTCGGTGTCACCTGGGTCCACTCCTATGTGAGCATCGACAAGAGCGTGACGTACTGCGTGTACGACGGGCCGTCCGAGGACGCCATCCGGAGGGCTGCGGGCGCTTCCGGTCTGCCCGCCGACCAGGTCACCGAGGTCAGGGTCCTGGATCAGTACTTCTACCACTGAGCCTCGGCTCATCGTCGGGTGGCACTGCCCATGGCCGCTGGCGGCTGCGGCGCCCCGGGGTGGCCGCGGTGGCGCCGCCCGTGACACCGATGCCGGAAACCGGACGCTCGGCGGACCGCAGGCCTGTGATGCGGTGCGGCAGCACGCATGAGCACCACCCGCACACTGCGGCGGCTATGCACCGCCCGCACACCGCGGCGGCCATGCACCTCGCGGACCTTGGCGCACCGCCCCATCGCACCGCCCGAGCCGCGACCGGGGTGGGGCCCGAGCCGGCCCCGTCTGCGAGATCGGCTCGGCGGCCCGCTGCGTTCCGGTTCCGATGTCGGACTCGCACTCCTGACGCGGTTCGCGCACCTCACCGCCACTCGCCTGCGGCCCGCCACCGGCGGCTTCGGCGCGGATCCAGCGCCGCTTCAGCACACCAAGACGAGCGTGATGGACAGCACCGCGGCACCGTCGCCGCGGAACATCTCGAAAAGGAGTACAACCATGCGTGTTTCATCGGTGCGGGGCGGTCGCCTCGGCGCCGCCGCAGTTCTGGTGCTGACCGCCGGAAGCCTGGCTGTTGCGGCAGGGCCCGCAGGGGCCGCGCCGGCAGCGCCGTCGACGGTCGCCGACTGCGACCCGGCCGGCAGCATCATGCTGAACCCGACGACGGTCGTGTCCGGCGGCTCGGTGAACGTCAGCTGGCACGTCGTCAACATCGCCGGTTGCAATCCGGCGATCATCTCCGAGCGGATCTCCGGACCCGGCTTCAACGGCGACGAAGCCGTGACGACGTCCGGCAGCCGCACCGTCACGCTCTCGCAGTCCGGGCCGAGCACGGCGACCTGGACGCTGAGCATTGCCACCCGGTTCGGCGAAACCGCACTGGACGAACAGTCGGCCACCGTGGAGCCGGCGTTCACCGTGAACGGTCTGGCCGGCGCGGCGATCGCCTTCCCCGATACCTCGGGCACTGAGACCAAGGCACAGATCCACTCCGAGGCCCGGAGCACGGGCGCCCCGGTCAAGTCCGGCACCCGGGTGGCGCTGTTCAACGTCGGCGGCGACTACGAGGCCGCCTACCAAGGCGTCAACGGCGACCTGTGGGTGGTGGCGCCGGAAGGCACCGCGAACGACACCGGCCTCGGAATGGCGGCGGGGACCAGTCCGAGCATCACAGCCACAGGCGCGAGCAGCTTTACCGTCGCGTTCCAGGCCAACACCGGCGCCCTGTGGACCTACTCCTCCGCCACCGGCGGACGCAGCGTCGGCTTCGGGATGTCCCAGGGCACCAGCCCGAGCGTGACCCTGACGTCCGCAGGCATCGCGATCGCATACGTCGACCCGAACGGCAACCTGGCCGTCATCGACCCCGTGACCGGGTTCGGCGGGTACGGCACGCCGCACGCGCCGGTCGCGCCGGGGACGAGCCCCGCGATCACGTACATCCCGCACCAGAAGGATGCCTACGAGATCGTGTACCAGGCCCCGGACCACAGCGTGCGCACCGCTGACTACGCCCACGCGCAGACCTTCCCGACCCCGTTGGCAGCGGCGACGGGTACCAGCCCGGCCATCACGACCCTGCCCTCCGGCGAGATCGACATCGCCGTCAACGGTTCCGACGGCACCGTCCAGACCCTGACCTCGGCTGGCACCGCGACCACCATCGGCTTCGCCTTCCCGGCCGGCACCAGTCCGGCGATCGCCCCGGCGGTCGGCGGCGGCGCGGTGGTCGCCTGGGAGGACGTGGACAACACGATCAACACCTTCGTGACCGGCGTCGGCGTCACCAGGACCGGCGTGAACACGTTCCCCGGCAGCAGCCCGGCCATCGCGCAGATCACCAGTCTGACGCGCTGAACGGCTTCCGGGTCACCTGCCCCGGAGGCAGGACCACCCACCCGCTGGAATCCCCCTCGACTGAGCCTCTTCAGCCGTGCTTCTCCAGGGTGAGGACGGCTGCGGCGATGGACGTCAGGCGGTTGGGACTGCAGCGGGCACGGCGGAAGATCCGCCAGGACTTCAAAGACATGATTCGATCGCTGCCGCACCGTCTTGTCTCCCGGGCCACGCCGGACGCGGCCTCCGCACTGCAGGCTCTCGCTGAGCGGTATCCGCAAATACCGCAGTTGCGTCTCTTGGCACGCACCACCGCGCGTATTGCCGCTGCCAGCGCCGCCGCCCGCTCACCCCGGAGACGCAGCTCACTGCCTACCTCACAGAGCCGCGCTGTGCCGGTCTGCTGCTGGTGTGGGGTACTTCGACTGCACACGCTGGAACCATAAGAAGCGCGGCTGCCCTGCTAAGGATCACGACATCGACCAGGTCAGGCAAGACCAGCTCAACGCCACTGCCCGAGCCAGAGCCCAGACGTCACTGACGGTGTTCTCCTTCGTGCTCGACTGCCGGTTGCCCGGAGCGGACCGCTCACTTCGCTACGGAGGTCTGCGGGCGAAGCGGAGTACAGACTCGTGCCGTCGTCTGCGGCGGCCGCGCGTCACGCCTGCCGCTACCCGGCCCCGGTCCAGGGGATTCGCTGGTCGGGGTCGGGGTCGTGGACGGGGCGCCATACAGGGCGCGCAGGGGGCGTGCTGGAGCAGGTCGGCCAGTGGCGCCGCGAGGATGGGGACGTCCCGCAGGAAGGGTGCCAGCGGCCTGGCTGCCGCGCGCAGGGCGCTGACCCGGGTTTCGACACCGGCGGGTCCGGTGCCGTCCAGGACGAACAGGAGGCGGGGAAAGAGCGGGTAGCGCCGCCGCCACTCCTCCAGACCCGGCTCCTGGGGGGCCGGCGCCCCGGGGCCGCGGGCACGTAACGGTGAAGGCGCTCGTACGCGGGCAGCTTGGCGGCGAGGCGTTCGCGGCCCATGCTGGCCCGGTCGACTTCCACGGACGCCCGAAGATCGCCCCGTTGTCGCCGTCGGCGGGGCCGCGCCGGTAGTACAGCAGCACTGATGGCGATTCCTGAAAACGACCAGGGATACTCCTCGCCTCACTCTGTCCGGTTCTCAGAACCCATCTTTGAACCTCTGATGGTCTCGTTCTCGCGCCTCATTGGACGGCCTGGCGCGCATCGGGCCCTCCAGGCTGTCCGCGCGGTCGCCGCCCTGCATCACCTGGACGGCATATCCAGGAAGGCGGGCGGGGCTCGGGTGGTGGGAGGGTGGAAGCGCCCCTGGGATGTCGTGCCCGGGGGGCTCATGCGGCCCCATTCGCCCGGTCCTCCCCGATGGGTTCTCATCGGCGAGGAGCGGGTGCCCCGACTGGTCCTGGGTCGCGGTGTACGCGAGGAGAACTGAGATGCGCCATTCTGTTGCGGTTCTTGCGGGGGCCATGGTGATGACCGGTGGTTTGGCCGCCTGCTCTTTCGGCTCGTCGGCTTCCGGGGCAGGGACACCGACGGCCACGGCGAGTTCCGATACCAGCGCCGCAGCGCTGGCCTCGGCCGCGTTCGCCGCCCCGGCCGCCTCCGGTAAGCAGCCTGCAGGGGTCACCTACAACACCGGCCTCGTGCCGACCGGGGCGACGGCCACCATCAAAACCAAGGTCGAGGACGGGGGGAGGGAGATCACCCTCGCCGTGTCGGGGCTGCGCCCCAACCGCACGTACGGTTCCCACGTACACGCCAAGGCGTGCGGGGCGAAGCCCGCCGACTCCGGTCCGCATTACCAGGACAAGAAGGACCCGGTGCAGCCCTCGGTCGACCCGGCGTACGCCAACAAGAACAACGAGGTCTGGCTGGACTTCACGACCGATGCCAAGGGCGAGGCCACCATGACCTCGCATGTGAAGTGGGCCTTCCGCAAGGGCCAGGCGAACTCAGTGGTGATCCACGCGAATCGCACCAGCACCGAACCCGGCATGGCCGGCATGGCCGGCGACCGTCTCGCCTGTCTCACCGTCCCCTTCTCGTAGGCGATCCCACGCCCCGGCAAACGATGGACGCGTCCGCGGGCCGGGGCCGGGCAGGCGGACGCCGCACTGACCAAGGACGCTGGCCAGTCCGGGATACACCCCGTCAGGCCTTGCGGCCCAGCGGGACTCCGTAACACACGACGGGTGGAGTGCCCCCACGCCCCGAGGGAGGGCCAGGAACGCCCCCATGGCTCGGAGAGCACCGATCACGCGACGAGAGCCCCGTCACTCTCAGCCAGCGAAAGGCCGTCAGGCGGCCGCTCAGACGCGAGCCGGCTGTGGCCGTTAGCTGCAGGAGGGTGATGCGGACCATCAGAAGAGAGCGGGCTCCTCTGTGGGCGGCCGTGGCGGCGGACATGCCGGGGCTGGCGTCGATGGGCGACTACGGCTTCGGGCCCCTGCCAACACCGTGGGGCGAGTTCACTGGCACCTACGTGACGGTCACTGATGCCCTCGCCGCGGCGGAGGAGGCCGGCGGCCTCCTGGCGTGCTTCTCCTTCGACGACTCCGGCGAGTACGAGCGCAGTCTGCGCCGGGACGCGGACGGATGGCGCTACGAGGTGGCGCTGTACCCGCGGGGGACCCTGCGGGAACTAGTGAAGAGCAGCTGGTTCGACGCCAAACGAAAAGGACCAGGCCATCGATCAGCTGATCCGGGCCCTGGCCACCTATGTACCCGAGGGCCTGCGGCGCCCGGGTCTGGACACTGTGCAGCGGCCGTCAACCACCCGTGTGCCGCGCATCGGCTGGGCACAGAGCCTGCCGGTGGCCGGGATGGAGACGTGGGAGGACGTGCGCCTGGCGGAGAAGGAACTGCCCCTGTTCGACCTGGCGCAGCTCGCCGACGGCCCTGGCGACATGTGCCTGACGCTGCCCGAGGAGACCTTCGCCCTGCTCCGCGCTCACGGCCTGGCCGCCCGCCCAGTGCGCCGGCTACGGCGCGCCGGTGACCGACCGGCACCCGCACTGGCCAGGTGTGCTGGTCAGCTCGGAGAACGAGTGCGGACCGGGTTGGGCACGTCCTCAATGCCGCACAGGCCCGTCCGGCCGGGAAGCTGACCGGCAAGGAGCAGAAGGTCCAGTGCCGGAATTGCGACGTGCATGTGACCGAGCAGCACCCTGACTGGCCGGGGGTATGGACGCAAGCTGGCGGATACTGCAGCCCGATTTGCGCCGTGGTCGGCTCCGGGGCCGACGACGCGACCGAGTACGACCTGGTCGACTGCGTCTACCCGCACATCCCCGCCGGCGCCGACAGCCCGGCCGCCGCAGCTATCAATCGCTGTTCGTCCCGCGGAGCGCGGACCCGTCGGCGGATCAACGAGATGTGATGAGCACGGAGATGAAGGTCACCGTGCCCATGAGCATGACCGACCAGACGCTGGCCTGCCACGCCAGCGAGCACGCCGAGCGAGGGCAGCCAGACAGGTCTCATCTTCCCTGGCTATTGCGCTAGGCAATCGCGCTTACGCGGGAACGGGATGCGTACGGCGGTAGGTGGTCAGAAGAGTGTTGAGGTAAGCCTCGTAGGCGGTAGCGAGGCCGGGATCTGTGAGGATGAGGGTATTTTCGGCGTTGGTTTCGGCGTGTTCAGAGTAGTTATAGGAGCCGGTCACGACTGTTTGGCCGTCGATGACCAGGACCTTGTTGTGCATGAAGTCTTGCTCTTTGCCAGGTGTGTAGGGGTGACTGGGCGCGGCGGCGAAGCGGGGATCATCCACGAACCAGAACAAAGCGGGGTCCTGGTGGCTGCTGCGGCGGGCATCAGCCATGCCGCCCGGGTCATGGGCCTTCCCCCGTGATGGTGGACACGCTTCGTTGATCATGCGGCGAGCGTGAGCTTAGCCGCGTGGTGTCGGCGTTCGTATTCGTTGGGGCTGA
>NZ_JBSFGB010000078.1:0-20038 GCF_053596375.1 Streptomyces sp. NPDC001709
GCCACATGGGCAGCCGCGATCTCACCCACCGAGTGACCGGCCACGTAATCCGGCCGCACACCCCACGACTCCAGCAACCGGAACAACGCCACCTCTACGGCGAACAACGCCGGCTGCGTCGAACCCGTCTGGTTCAACTCCTCCGAGTCGACATCTACCGGCGCACCGAGTTGCGCAGACACCTCGTCGTACGCCGCCGCGAACACCGGGAAGGAGTCGTGGAGTTCGCGCCCCATGCCCAGCCGCTGCGAGCCCTGACCGGAGAACAGGAACCCGACCTTGCCGCTGAGGCGAGCCACGTTCTGGACGACGGCCGCGGACGGGGTGCCGGACGCCAGTGCCCGTACGGCTTCGGTGAGTTCCTCCGGGCTCGTGCCGACGACGGCCGCCCGGCGGTCCCAGGCGGTGCGCGTCGTGGCGAGGGAGAAGCCGATGTCGGCCGGCGAGCGGCCGGAGCCGCTCCCGCCGCCGCGGCCGTCCTCGAGGAAGGAGAGCAGGCGCTCCGCCTGGGCGCGCAGCGCCGCGTCGCTCTTCGCCGAGAACACCCACGGGACCGGTCCCGCGGCGGCCGTCCCGGGTGCGGGCTCCTCGTCGAGGGCCGGGGCCTGCTCGATGATCGTGTGCGCGTTGGTGCCACTGACGCCGAAGGACGAGACGGCGGCCCGGCGGGGATGGTCCGACTCGGGCCACTGGACGGCCTCGGTCAGGAGCCTGACGCCGCCCGCCGACCAGTCGACCTGGGCGGTCGGCTCGTCCACGTGCAGCGTCTGCGGCAGGACGCCGTTGCGGATGGCCATCACCATCTTGATCACACCGGCGACGCCGGAGGCCGCCTGTGTGTGACCGATGTTGGACTTGACGGACCCCAGCCAGAGCGGCCGGTCCCCCGAGTGCTCCTGACCGTACGTGGCGAGGAGTGCCTCTGCCTCGATCGGGTCGCCGAGGGTGGTGGCCGTGCCGTGCGCCTCGACCGCGTCGACCTGGGAGGCGGTCAGGCGCGCGTTCTCCAGCGCCTGCCGGATCACGCGCTCCTGCGAGGGGCCGTTCGGGGCCGTGAGTCCGTTGGAGGCGCCGTCCTGGTTGACGGCGCTGCCCCGGATGACGGCCAGGACGTCGTGGCCGAGCCGACGGGCGTCGGACAGCCGCTCCAGCAGGAGCACGCCGACGCCTTCGGACATGCCCGTGCCGTCGGCGGTCGAGGAGAACGCGCGGCAGCGGCCGTCGGGCGACAGGCCGCGCTGCGCGCTGAACGCGATGAAGGTGTTCGGCGTGGCCATCACGGTCACACCGCCGGCCAGGGCGAGCGAGCACTCGCCGCGGCGCAGCGCCTGGGCGGCCAGGTGGAGCGCCACCAGCGAGGACGAGCAGGCCGTGTCGACGGTGACCGCCGGGCCTTCGAGGCCGAGGGCGTAGGAGATGCGGCCGGACACCACGGCGGCGGTGTTCGCGGTGACGAGGTGGGCTTCGATGTCGCTGTCGCCCGGCCGCTGGAGGTAGGCGTGGTCCTGGCCGTTGGTGCCGACGAACACGCCCGCCCGGGTGCCGCGCGCGGTGGCGGGGTCGATGCCCGCGCGTTCGAAAGCCTCCCAGGAGGTCTGCAGGAGCAGCCGCTGCTGCGGGTCCATGACCAGCGCCTCGCGGGGGGAGATCCCGAAGAACGCGGGGTCGAACTCGCCGGCATCGTAGAGGAAGCCGCCCTGGCGCACGTACGTGCGGCCCGTCCGCCCGGGCTCGGGGTCGTAGATCGTGTCCAGGTCCCAGCCGCGGTCGGTGGGGAACCCGGACACGCCGTCGCCACCCGAGGCGACCAGCCGCCACAGGTCCTCGGGGGAGCCGACACCGCCCGGGTAGCGGCAGGCCATCCCTACGATGGCGATGGGCTCGGTGTCCTTCGCCTCCAGCTCACCCAGCTGCCTGCGGGTCTGGCGCAGGTCCACCGTCACACGCTTGAGGTATTCCCTGAGCTTGTCGTCGTTCGACATGTTTTTCGTCCTCGGTAGCAGTGCGTGAGAAGAGTCAGAGGGACCCGAGCTCTTGGTCGATGAGGTCGAACATCTCGTCGTCGGTGGCGGCGTCGATCCGGTCGAGGTCGAGGTCGCGGCCGGTATCGGGGCCGGCGTCGGCGGCGTTCGCAGCGGCGTCCTGGTGGGTGTCGGTCCACTTCCAGAGCAGCGCCTTGAGCCGGGCGGTGACCTTGTCCCGTACCGCGTCCTCGGGGGCGAGCGCGGCGAGCCGCGCCTCCAGCCGGTCCAGTTCGCCGAGCACGGGCGGGGCCTCGGCGGTGGGCTCGAGCACCAGCTCCTTGTGCAGGAGCCGGGCGATCGCGACGGGGTTGGGGTGGTCGAAGACCAGCGTGGGCTTGAGCCGGAGCCCGGTCGCGGCCTTGAGCCGGTTGCGGAGTTCCACGGCGGTCAGGGAGTCGAAGCCGATGTCCCGGAAGGCCGTGGTGGGCTCGATGCGGGCGGCGGTGGCGTGGCCGAGGGCGGCTGCCGCCTGATGGCGCACCAGATCCAGCAAGACCTTCTCCCGGTCGGTCTCCGGCATCCCGGCGAGTCGGCGGGCCAGGGCGGGGGTACCTGCCACCTCGGCCTCGCCGGCCGCGGCGCCGATGTCGCCCACGAGGCCGCGGAGGACGGCGGGCAGCATGCCGGCGCGGGCCATGGCGCGCAGTCCCGGCACGTCCAGCCGGACCGGCACAATCACCGGCCGGTCCATGGTGAGGGCGGCGTCGAACAGGGCCAGCCCCTCCGCCGGGGTGAACGGCACGACTCCGGCCCGCCCCATCCGGTTGCGGTCGGCGTCGGTGATCCGGTCGCCCATGCCGCCGTTGTCCGTCCACAGGCCCCACGCCAGCGAGGTGCCGGGCAGGCCCGCGGCCCGGCGCTGCCGCGCCAGGCCGTCCAGGAAGGCGTTCGCAGCGGCGTAGCTCGCCGCGCCGGCGCTGCCCAGGACTCCGGCCAGGGAGGAGAAGAGCACGAAGGCGGAGAGGTCGAGGTCCTTGGTCAGCTCGTGCAGGTGCAGCGCCCCGTCGGCCTTGGGCCGCAGCACGGTGTCCAGGCGCTCCGGGGTGATGGCGGTGACCACGCCGTCGTCCAGGGCCGCCGCCGCGTGCACCACGGCCACCAGCGGGTGCTCGGCCGGGACCGAGGCCAGCAGGTCCGCGAGGGCGTCCCGGTCCGCGATGTCACAGGCGGCGACGTCGACGTGCGCGCCCAGCTCGGCGAGGGCGGTGGCGAGTTCGCCGACGCCTTCGGCGGCGGGGCCGCGGCGGCTGGCCAGCAGCAGCCTGCGTGCGCCGCGTTCGGCGACGAGGTGCCGCGCGAGCGACCGTCCGAGGCCACCGGTCGCGCCGGTGAGGAGCACGGTCCCCTCGGGGTCCCACGCGTGACCGGTGGACTCCTCGGGCGGGGTGGTCCGGGCGAGGCGTGGCACGTACAGCTTTCCGTCGCGGACCGCGGCCTGCGGCTCGTCCAGAGCGGCGAGCGCCGCGGCCAGCGCCGGGTCGACGCCGTCCTCGGCGACCGAGCCGTCCGCGTCGACGAGCAGGATCCGGTCCGGGTGCTCGGTCTGGGCCGACTTCACCAGACCGGCGACCGCGGCGTGCGCGAGGTCCACGGCCGTGCCGTCCAGCTCGACGGCTCCGCGTGTCATCACCACGAGCCGCGCGTCGGCGAACCGCTCGTCGGCGACCCACTCCTGGACGACCGACAGCACACCGGCCAGCAGCCCGCGCGTCGCCACGGCGGCATCGCCGTCGCTCGGGGCGCAGGGCAGGAGGACGTGGCCAGGCGTGGCCGCACCGCCGTCCACTGCCTTGCGGAGCGCGTCGACGTCGGAGTGGGAACCCTCGTTGCCGAGGACCGCCCACTCGGCTCCGGGAGCGGAAGCCGTGGTGTGTTCCACCCAGTCGACCTCGAACATCCAGTCCTGGTGCGCCACGCGCGAGGCCAGCACCTGCTGCGGGGACACGGTCCGCGTCCGGACGGACGCGACCGAGGCGACGGGGGTGCCGCCGTCGCGATCGCACAGTTCGATCGCCGCCGTGTCCTCGCCGGCGGGCCGGATGTGTATGCGTACGGCCCCGGATCCCGGGGTGTGCACGGACAGGCCGCTCCAGGCGTAGGGCATGAGCACCTCGCCGGGGTCTTCGGCGCGTTCCGGCGCCAGCATGCCGAGAGCGGCGGTCAGCAGTACGGGGTGCAGGCCGTAGCGGTCCGCCCGGTCCCGCTCCGTGACGGGCAGTGCGGCCTCGGCGTACAGCTCGTCCCCGGCGCGCCAGGCGGCGCGCAGGCCCGGGTGGCCTTCGACGTCCACGGGTTCGGCACCCGTCGGCGGCCAGATCATCATGTCGAACTCGGCCGCCGGAGCGTTCCGGCTGAGCTCTCCGGTGGCATGGCGGACCCACGGCTCGCCGGCGCCCCCCGCAGCGGACCGGCTGAAGACGCGCACGGAGCGCCGGTCGGGATCGTCGCCCACACCGACCTGCACCTGGATACGGACGGCGCCCTGTTCGGCCAGCACCAGCGGGGCGTCCACGTCCAGCTGTTCCACGTACGGGAAGCCGGTCTGCCGCCCTGCGGACAGGGCGAGCTCGACGAACGCAGCGACCGGGAGCACCGGCACGCCGCCGACCGTGTGTTCCTCGATCCAGGGCGTGTCGGCCTTGGACAGCCGGCCGGTGAACAGGACGTCCTGCGCCCCGGCGGTCTCCACCACCGCGCCGAGCAGGGGGTGGCCGAAGGAGTCCAGGCCCGCCGAGGAGACGTCGAGCGCGGGCGTGCCTTCGAGCCAGTAGCGCTCGCGCTGGAAGGCGTAGGTCGGCAGGTCGACGCGGCGGGCGCCGGGAAACAGCACCTGCCAGTCCGGGGAGACACCGTGCGCGTGCAACTGTCCGAGGGCGAGAGTGAGCGCCTGGGGTTCGGGGCGGTCGGTACGCAGAGCGGGAACGGTGACGATGTCCGCGTCGTCGAGGCAGCCCTGGGCGAGGGCGCTCAGCACGCCGCCGGGGCCGATCTCAACGAACGTGGTGACACCCAGCTCGCCGAGGGTCTCGATGCCGTCGGCGAAGCGGACCGCTTCACGGACGTGCCGGACCCAGTACTCGGGCGTGTACGACTCGGCCAGGCGCCCCGTGAGGTTCGAAACGACGGGAATCCGCGGCTCGTTGAAGACCAGACCGCCGACGACCCTCGTGAACTCCTCCAGCATCGGATCCATCAACGGCGAGTGGAACGCATGGCTGACCTTCAGCCGGGACGTCTTACGACCCTGCTTCCGGAAGATCTCACCGATGGCGACGACCACGTCCTGGGCACCGGAAACCACCACTGACGCAGGGCCGTTGATCGCCGCGATGCCGACCTCGTCGGTCAGGTGCGCCAGCACCTCGTCCTCGGTGGCCTGGACCGCCACCATGGCGCCGCCCGTGGGCAGGGCCTGCATCAGCGCGGCACGCGCCGACACCAGCTTCGCCGCGTCCGCAAGCGACAACACGCCCGCCACATGAGCGGCCGCGATTTCGCCCACCGAGTGACCGGCCACATAGTCCGGCCGCACACCCCACGACTCCAGCAGCCGGAACAGCGCCACCTCGACCGCGAACAACGCCGGCTGGGTGCAACCTGTCTGATGAAGCGTTTCCGCATCGACGTCGACCGGGGCGTCCAGAAGCGCGCACACCTCGTCGTACGCCGCCGCGAACACCGGGTACGCCGCGCACAACTCGCGCCCCATACCGGGGCGCTGCGAACCCTGACCCGAGAACAGGAACCCGGCCTTGCCCGGGTCGGCCCCGGCGCGCCCCGTCACCACCTGTGCCGCGGGCTCGCCCGCCGCGAGGGCGGTCAGCCCCGCGCACAGCTCTTCCCGGTCGGCACCGACGACCGCCGCCCGGTGTTCCAGCGCCGAGCGGGTGGCCGCCAGCGAGAAACCCACGTCGGCCGGTGACGCGGCCGCGAGGTCCACGGACGACAGCAGTCGTCGTGCCTGCTCCCGCAGCGCCTCCCCGGTCTTCGCGGAGAGCACCCACGGCACCACCGTGGTCCGGGCCCTGATCGGCTCCTCGGCCGGGTCCTCCGCGTCCGGTTCGGGCGCCTGCTCGAGGATGATGTGCGCGTTGGTGCCGCTGATCCCGAACGACGAGATGCCGGCCCGGCGAGGGTGGTCCGTCTCCGGCCACGCGGTCGCCTCGGTCAGCAGCTCGACCGAGCCGGCCGACCAGTCGACCTGCGGGGTCGGCCGGTCCACGTGAAGCGTCTTCGGCAGCATGCCGTGCTGCATCGCCAGCACCATCTTCATCACGCCCGCGACGCCCGCCGCGGCCTGCGTGTGGCCGATGTTGGACTTCAGCGAGCCGAGCAGGAGCGGCCGTTCGCGGTCCTGGCCATAGGTCGCCAGCAGCGCCTGCGCCTCGATCGGGTCGCCGAGGCTGGTGCCCGTGCCGTGTGCTTCGACAACGTCCACCTGCTCGGCGGACAGCCGGGCGCCGGACAGCGCTTCGAGGATCACCCGCTGCTGCGAGGGGCCGTTGGGCGCGGTCAGGCCGTTGGACGCGCCGTCCTGGTTGACGGCGCTGCCCCGGACCACCGCGAGCACCTTGTGGCCGAGCCGGCGGGCGTCCCGCAGCCGCTCCACGAGCAGCAGGCCGGCGCCTTCGGACCAGGACGCGCCGTCCGCCGCCGCCGCGAACGACTTGCAGCGGCCGTCGGGGGCGAGTCCGCGCTGGCGGCTGAACTCGACGAAGGCGCTGGGGCCCGCCATGACCGTCACGCCGCCGGCGAGCGCCATGGAGCATTCGCCGCCGCGCAGCGCCTGCACGGCGAGGTGCAGGGCGACGAGCGAGGACGAGCAGGCGGTGTCGACGGTGACCGCGGGGCCCTCGAAGCCGAAGGTGTAGGCGATGCGCCCGGAGGCGACGCTGCCGGAGTTGCCGGTGCTCATCAGCCCCTCGACCCCTTCGGGGAGGACGCCGGGCGTGAAGCCGTAGTCGTGGTACATCAGGCCGGCGAAGACGCCGGTGCGGCTGCCCTTGAGGCCGGCGGGGTCGATGCCCGCATGCTCGAAGGCCTCCCAGGCGGTCTCCAGCAGCAGCCGCTGCTGCGGGTCCATGGCCAGCGCCTCGCGGGGAGAGATCCCGAAGAAGTCCGCGTCGAAGTCCGCCGCGTCGCGGAGGAAGCCGCCCTGCCGGGTGTAGACCTTGCCGGGCCGCTCGGGATCGGGGTCGTAGAGCGCGTCGACGTCCCAGCCGCGGTCCTCGGGGAACTGCGAGATGGCGTCCGTGCCCTCGGCCAGCAGCCGCCACAGCTCCTCGGGGGAGCCGACGCCGCCGGGGAACCGGCAGCTCATGCCCACAATGGCGATCGGCTCCTGGTCGCGGGCCTCCAGCTCGCGCACGCGCCGCCGGGCCTGGCGCAGGTCGGTGGTGGCCCGCTTGAGGTACTCCCGGAGCTTGTCTTCGTTCATCATCGGTGTTGCCCGCCCCTTTTGGCCTGCGCAGTTCAGGAGATGCCGAGTTCGTCGTCGAGGAGCTCGTACAGCTCCTCGTCGCTCGCCGAGCTGAGGTCGTCTTCGTCCTCGGCTCCGCCGGCGCCTCCCGGATCGGCCGGCTCGTTCCCGTTCCAGCGGGCGAGCAGTGCCTGGAGACGCATGTTGATCCTGGTTCGGGTGACGTTGTCGACGCCGTCCGACCCGGCGCCGTCAAGGGCGGCGGCGAGGCGGTCGAGCTCGTCGAAGACCGGTGCCGTCCGGGCCGTGCCACCGGGGAGGTCCTTCAGCACCCGCTGTGCGAGCACGGCGGGCGTCGGGTGGTCGAAGACGAGCGTCGCGGGCAGCCGCAGGCCGGTGGCCTGGTTCATCCGGTTGCGCAGCTCCACCGCGGTCAGCGAGTCGAAGCCCATGTCGCCGAAGGCCTGGTCGGGCTGGACGGCCTTGGCCGAGCTGTGTCCGAGGACGGCGGCGACCTCGGACCGGACGAGGTCGAGCACCGCCTCTTCGCGCTCGCCCTCGGGCAGGCCCGCGATCCGCTGCGCCAGCGGTACGGAAGCCGCCCGGTCCGTACGCCGAGGCCGGCCACCGACGAGCATCCTGAGCAGCGGCGGCACCGGGGCGGTCGCGTTCCGCAGGGCGGCGAGGTCCAGCCGTGCCGCCACCACCAGGGGTTCCTGCAACGCGAGTGCGGCGTCGAGGAGTTCGAGGCCGTCGTCGTCGGACAGCGGCAGCACGCCGCCGCGGGCGAGCCGGGTCCGGTCGGCGCCGCCGAGGTCCCCGGTCATGGTGCCGGTGCGCTGCCACAGGCCCCACGGCAGCGACACCGCGGGCAGCCCCTGGGCCCGGCGGCGCCCGGCGAAGGCGTCCAGGAAGGCGTTGGCCGCGGCGTAGTTGGCCTGTCCGGGGGTGCCGAGCGTGCCCGCGAGCGAGGAGAAGAGCACGAACGCCGACACGTCGCCCGCCAGCTCGTGCAGGTTCAGCACCGCGTCGGCCTTGGGGCGCAGCACCGTCTCCAGGCGCTCCGGTGTGAGCGAACCGATGACGCCGTCGTCGAGGACGCCGGCCGTGTGCACCACGGCCGTCACCGGCGTGCCGGACAGCACCTCGGCGAGGGCGTTCCGGTCGGCCACGTCGCAGGCGGCCCAGAGCACTTCGGCGCCCGCGGCGGTCAGTTCCGCCTGGAGCTCGGCCGCACCCTCGGCGTCCGCGCCGCGCCGGCTCATCAGCAGCAGGCTGCGTACGCCGTGTTCGGCGACCAGGTGCCGGGCGACGAGCCCGCCCAGGGCGCCGGACGCGCCGGTCAGGAGCACCGTGCCGGTCCCGAAGTCCGGGGTGGCCCGCGGGGCGTCGGCGGCGGCTCTGGCGAGCCGGGGCAGCAGGAGCGTGTCGCCGCGCAGCGCCGCCTGCGGCTCCTCGGAGGCGACGAGCCGGGGAACGGCCGTCGCCACGGCCTGCTCGCCGTCGGCGTTCCCGTCGGTGTCGAGGAGAACGATGCGGTCCGGGTTCTCCGACTGGGCCGACCGGACCAGGCCCCACACGGCCGCCTGCACCGGGTCGCCCGCCGCCGGGTCGTCCCCGGCGGCGACCGCGCCCCGGGTCACCAGCACCAGGCGGGCGGCCCGGTCCTCGGCCAGCCACCACTGCACGAGCCGGAGCACCGCGGCGAGGACGTCCCGGACGCGTTCGGCGTCGGTGCCGGACCCGGCCGGGCAGGGAACGACGACGGCGTCCGCGTGCGCCCCGGTCTCCGCAGCCGGGGCGGCGAGGAGGGCGGCGATGTCGTCGTAGGCCCGTACGGCCGGGGCGTCCGCGTCGGCCTGGGCGGCGAGCGGTGCCCACTCCACGGTGAACAGGGAGTCCCGGGAGCTGGTGCGCAGTTGCTCGGCCGACACCGGGCGCAGTGTCAGCGACTCCACCGACAGGACGGGGCGGCCCGTGCCGTCGGCGGCCTCCAGCCGTACCGTGTCGCCGCCGGCCTGGGAGAGCCGTACGCGCAGGCCGGCTGCTCCGGTTCCGTGCAGCGTGACGCGGGACCACGCGAAGGGCAGCAGGGGCCCGTCGGCGGCCGGTACGAGGCCGCCCGCGCCCAGCGCGTGCAGCGCGGAGTCGAGCAGGGCCGGGTGCAGGCCGAATGCGTCCGCGTCCGTCTGCGCCTCGTCGGAGACGGCGAGTTCGGCGTAGAGCGCGTCGTGGCCGCGCCAGGCGGCACGCAGCCCCTGGAAGAGGGGGCCGTAGCTCAGGCCGAGGTCCGCCAGGCGGTCGTAGAAGCCGTCCAGGTCCACCGGCTGGGCGTCGGCCGGGGGCCAGCTGCTCAGGTCGGTTCCCAAGGGGGCCGCGCCGGTGGCGAGGGCGCCGGTGGCGTTGCGGATCCAGGGGCCGTCGCCGGTGCGCGAGTGCACGCTCAGCGGGCGGCGGCCGGAGTCGTCCCGGGCGCCGACGAGGACCTGGAGCGCGACGCCGCCGTGCTCGGGCAGCACCAGCGGTGCCTGCAGGGTGAGTTCCTCGACCAGGTCGCAGCCGGTCTCGGCCGCGGCGTGGGCGGCCAGTTCCACGAAGGCCGTACCCGGCAGCAGCACCGTGCCCAGCACCGCGTGGTCGGCCAGCCAGGGCTGGGCCCGCAGGGACAGCAGCCCGGTGAGCAGGTGGCCGCCGGCATCGGGCAGCTCCACCGCCGCGCCGAGGAACGGGTGGTCGGCGGCGTCCAGCCCGGCCGCTCGTACGTCACCGGCCGGGGCGCCCGCCTCCAGCCAGTACCGCTCGTGCTGGAACGCGTAGGTCGGGAGGTCGACGCGGCGCGCGCCCGGCAGGACGGCGTCCCAGTCGATGGCGACGCCGTGCACGTGGGCCTGGGCCAGGGCCAGCATCAGCCGGCTCCGCCCGCCGTCGCGGCGGCGCAGCGTCGGTACGACCGCGGCGTCCGCGCCGGCGGCCTCGATGGCGTCCTGGATTCCCGCCAACTGGACGGGGTGCGGACTGACTTCGACGAACACGTCGTGCCCGTCGGCCAGAGCGGCCCGGATCGCCTCGTGGAACCGCACCGTCTGCCGCATGTTGCGGTACCAGTAGCCGGAGCCCAGCTCGTCTGCGGCCAGCTTCCCGCCCGTCACCGTGGAGTAGAAGGTCACGGAGCCGGGGAGCGGGCTGATGCCGGCGAACCCCTCGCTCGCCTGCGCTTCGACGCGTTCGATCTGCGGCGAGTGCGCGGCGTAGTCGACGGCGACCCTGCGGGCCTGGATGCCCTCCTGTCGGCAGTGCGCGAGGAGTTCGTCCAGGGCGTCGGTGTCCCCGGAGACCACGACGGTCCCGGGCCCGTTCACGGCGCCGATGCCGAGGCGGCCGGCCCACCGGCCGATCAGTTCCCGCGCCTCCTCGTCCGGGAGCGTCACCGAGGCCATACCGCCGCGGCCCTGGAGTTCGCGCACCGCGAGGCTGCGCCGCGCCACGATGCGCGCCCCGTCCTCCAGACGGACCGCTCCGGCGATCACCGCGGCGGCGACCTCGCCCTGGGAGTGCCCGACGACCGCGTCGGGGGTCACTCCGAAGGAGCGCCACACCTCGGCCAGGGCGATCGTCATCGCCCACAGCACGGGTTGCAGCACGTCGACCCGGTCCTGCTCGACCTCGGACGTGCCGCGCAGCACCGCGGTCAGCGACCAGTCCACGTGCGGCGCGAGGGCGCGCTCGCAGGCGTCGATCCGGTCGCGGAAGACCGGGGAGTTCTCCAGCAGTTCGGCGGCCATGCCCACCCACTGCGACCCCTGCCCGGGAAAGACGAAGACGGTTTTGCCGCCGGAGCGTGCGGTGCCGGTCACCACGCCGGGCGGCGTGGCGCCTCCGGCGACACCGGCCAGTTGCCGCCGGAGCTCGTCGGGGGTCTCCGCGACCACCACGGCGCGGTGTTCGAAGGCCGCCCTGCTCGTGGCCAGCGAGTACGCCACGTCGGCCACCGGGACCGCCTGGCCGACGTCGTCCCCGCCGTCGTCGTTCAGGAAGGACGCGAGGCGGGCGGCCTGCGCCCGCAGCGCTGCTTCGGTCCTGCCGGAGAGCACGCACGGCACGGCCGTTCCGGAGTCGGACGCCGGCAGCGGTTCCGCGGTCCCGGGGGCCTGCTCGATGATCGTGTGGGCGTTGGTGCCGCTGACTCCGAAGGACGACACGGCAGCACGGCGCGGACGGTCCGTCTCGGGCCAGTCGACGGCCTCCGTCAGCAGCCGGACGTCACCGGCCGACCAGTCCACGTGCGGGGTCGGCTCGTCCACGTGCAGGGTCCGCGGGAGCACTCCGTGGCGCATGGCCATGACCATCTTGATCACACCGGCGACGCCCGCGGCGGCCTGCGTGTGGCCGATGTTGGACTTCAGCGAGCCCAGCCACAGGGGCTGTCCTTCGGGCCGCTCCTGCCCGTACGTGGCGAGGAGCGCCTGCGCCTCGATCGGGTCACCCAGCCTGGTGCCCGTGCCGTGGGCCTCGACGGCGTCCACGTCGGCCGGCGTGAGCCCGGCGGACGCCAGCGCCTGCCGGATGACCCGCTGCTGCGAGGGGCCGTTGGGCGCGGTCAGACCGTTGGACGCACCGTCCTGGTTCACCGCGCTGCCCCGCACGACGGCCAGCACACGGTGGCCGTTGCGCTCGGCGTCGCTGAGCCGCTCGACCAGGAGCATGCCGACGCCTTCGCCCCAGCCCGTGCCGTCTGCGGCGGCCGCGAACGCCTTGCACCGGCCGTCGGGCGACAGCCCGCGCTGCCGGCTGAACTCCACGAAGACCGTCGGGCCGGCCATGACCGTGACGCCGCCGGCCAGCGCCATCGTGCACTCCCCGTTGCGCAGGGCCTGGACGGCCAGATGCAGGGCGACGAGCGACGAGGAGCAGGCCGTGTCGACCGTGACGGCGGGGCCCTCCAGGCCGAAGGTGTAGGACACGCGCCCGGAGGCGACGCTGCCGGAGCCTCCGGTGGTGAGCAGGCCCTCGACGCCCTCGGGCAGTTCGCGCGGGCCCTGGCCGTAGTCGTGGTACATCAGGCCGGTGAAGACGCCGGTACGGCTGCCCCGGACCGTCGCCGGGTCGATCCCGGCGCGTTCGAAAGCCTCCCAGGACGCCTCCAGCAGCAGCCGCTGCTGCGGGTCCATCGCGAGGGCCTCGCGGGGGCTGATGCCGAAGAAGCCGGCGTCGAACTCGGCCGCCTCGTACAGGAAGCCGCCGTCGCGCGCGTAGGTCTTGCCGAGGCGCTCGGGGTCGGGGTCGTAGAGCCCCTCGACGTCCCAGCCGCGGTCGTCCGGGAACCGGGAGATGCCGTCCCGGCCGGAGGCCACCAGCCGCCACAGGTCCTCAGGCGAGCGCACCCCGCCCGGGAGGCGGCAGCTCATGCCGACGACGGCGATCGGCTCGTCGGCGGCGGCCGCGCTCGGCCGATCCGTGTCCCTGGCCATGGTGGCCGGGGCCTCGCCGAGGAGTTCGGTGCCGATGTGCCGGGCGAGGGCGGCGGGGGTGGGGTGGTCGAAGACGAGGGTGGCGGGCAGGCGCAGGCCGGTGGCGGTGGACAGCCGGTTGCGTAGTTCCACGGCCGTCAGCGAGTCGAAGCCCAGGTCCTGGAAGGCGTGCGCGGGCTGGACGGCCCGGGGCGAGGGGTGCCCGAGCACGGCGGCGACCTCGGCCCGGACCAGTTCCAGGAGGGCCTCGTCGCGCTCGTCGCCGGCCAGCCCGGCGAGGCGTTCGGCCAGGGAGCCGGTGGCGGCGGGCTGGGCGGTGCCGCGCGTGGGGACGCGGACGAGTCCGCGCAGCAGGGCCGGTACGGTTCCTGCCGCCCGGTTCCGCAGGGCGGCGGTGTCGAGGCGGACCGGTACGAGCACGGGCTCGTCCGAGGCGAGCGCCGCGTCGAACAGCCGCAGGCCGTCCTCGGTGGACAGCGGCAGGACACCGGAGCGCGCCATCCGCGACCTGCCCGCCTCGTCGAGGGCGTCGGCCATGGCGCCCTCCTGCTCCCACAGGCCCCACGCCAGCGAGACCGTGGGCCGTCCCTGGGCGCGGCGGTGCCGGGCGAAGGCGTCGAGGAAGGCGTTGGCCGCGGCGTAGTTGCCCTGGCCGGCGTTGCCGAAGACGCCCGCTGCGGAGGAGAACAGCACGAACGTCGTGCTCTCGCCGGTGAGCTCGTCCAGGTTGAGCACGGCGTCGGCCTTGGGGGCGAGGACGGCGCCCACGCGCTCCGGGGTCAGCGCGGCGATCACGCCGTCGTCGAGCACGCCGGCGGTGTGCACGACGGAGTCGACGGGGGTGGCGGCCAGCAGCCGGGCGAGGGCCTCACGGTCGGCGAGGTCGCAGGCGGCCCACGTCGCTTCGGCGCCGAGCGCCGCGAGTTCGGCCTTCAGTTCCGCGGCGCCGGGGGCGTCCGCGCCACGGCGGCTGACGAGCAGCAGCCGGCGCACGCCGTGTCCGGTCACCAGGTGGCGCGCGAGGATTCCGCCCAGCGCGCCGGAGGCGCCGGTGAGCATCACGGTACCGAGGCCGGGGGCGGTGCCGTCGGCGAGGCCGGGGGCAGCGCCGTCGCGGAGGGCGGGGGAAGCGCCCCCACCGAGGCCGGAGGCAACACCCTCGCCGAGTCCAGAGGCAGCGCCCCCACCGAGGCTGGAGGCAGCACCCTCACCGAGTCCAGAGGCAGCGCCGTCGGCGAGGGCGGAGACAGCACCCTCACCAAGGCCCAGGGCAGCACCCTCGCGGAGGGCGGGGGCAGCGCCCTCACCGAGGCCGGAGGCAGCGCCGTCGGCGAGGGCGGAGACAGCACCCTCACCAAGGCCCAGGGCAGGACCCTCACCAAGGCCGGAGACAGCACCCTCACCAAGGCCCGGGGCAGCACCCTCGCGGAGGGCGGAGGTCGCTTCGTCCGTGGGGCCGGTGGCCGTGTCCTCCGTTGCCGGGGAGGCGGCGCGGGCCAGGCGCGGTGCGCTGACCTGCCCTTCGTGGACGATGAGATGGGGCTCGCCGGACAGCACGACGCCGGGCACGAGCGCGGTCGCCTCGTCCGGGCGGTCGGTTTCGAGCAGCACGATCCGGCCGGGGTTCTCCGCCTGGGCCGAGCGCACCAGTCCGCACGCAGCGGCGTGCGCGAGGTCGTCGCAGCGCGCCACCAGCACGAGGCGCGACGTCCGGTCCTGGGCGAACCAGCGCTGAACCAGCCGCAGCACCTCGGTGGTGACCGCACGGACCCGCTCGGCCTCGGTCGCCCCTTCCGGGCCGTCGGGGCACGGGACCACGACCACGTCCGGCTGCGACGACCCGTCGGTGTCATCCAGTGCGGTGAGGTCCGGGACGTACGCGACCGCCGTCCCGTCCGCGTCCTCGGAGGGCAGGGTCAGCGGCACCCGCTCCACGGTGAACAACGCGTCACCGGAGCGCTTGCGGAGCTGCTCGGCCGACACCGCGCGCAGTGTCAGCGACTCGACGGACGCCACCGGCTCGCCGGCGCCGTCGGCCACCAGCAGGGACACCGCGTCCGTACCGGCCGGCGCCAGCCTGACCCGTACGGTGGACGCGCCCGTGGCGCGCACGGACACCCCGGACCAGGCGAACGGCAGCAGCGGCCCGTCCGCCTCGGCCACGAGGGAGCCGTCCGCACCGCCCGCGCCGATCGCGTGCAACGCCGCGTCCAGCAGCGCCGGGTGCAGGAGGAAGGAACCGGTGTCCGTGCCGTCGGGGAGGGCGACCTCCGCGAAGACTTCCTCGCCCGTGCGCCAGGCGCTCCGCAGGCCGCGGAACGCCGGTCCGTAGGCCAGGCCGAGGGCGGCCAGCCGGTCGTAGAGGCCGTCGAGGTCGACCGGCTCGGAGCCCGCCGGCGGCCACGCCGTGAGCGCCCGGCCGGCGGTCGGGGCGCCCGCCTCTCCGGTCCCTTCGGTGACGAAGCCGGTCGCGTGGCGGACCCACGGCAGGTCGGCGTCGTCCTCGGGTCGTGAGTGCACGGTCAGCGGCCTGCGGCCGGTGCCGTCGGCCGCGCCGACCCACACCTGAACCGCGACGCCGCCCTGCTCGGGCACCACCAGGGGCGCTTCGAGCGTGAGGTCCTCCAGCAGGTCGCAGCCGGCTTCGTCGGCGGCGCGCACGGCCAGTTCGACGAACGCGGTGCCCGGCAGCAGCACGGTTCCGAGTACGGCGTGGTCGCTCAGCCACGGGTGCGTGCGCAGGGACAGCCGACCGGTCAGCAGCCGCTCGTCGCCGCCGGCCAGACAGACGGCGGCGCCCAGCAGCGGGTGGTCGGCCGAGCCCAGGCCGGCGGCGCGGACGTCACCGGGAGCGGCCGGTGAGGTGTCGAGCCAGTAGCGCTCGTACTGGAAGGCGTAGGTGGGCAGGTCGACGCGGCGGGCGCCGGGGAAGTAGGCGTGCCAGTCCGGGGAGACGCCGTGCGCGTGCAGTTCGGAGACGGCGGCGACGAGTGCGGCCCGCTCGGGGCGGTCGGCACGCAGGGCGGGCACGGTGACGATGTCCGTACCGTCGTCGCCCAGGCAGCCTTGGGCGAGGGCGCTCAGCACGCCGCCCGGACCGATCTCGACTAACGTGGTCACGCCCAGGTCGTGGAGAGTCCGGACACCGTCGGCGAAGCGGACCGCTTCGCGGACGTGCCGGACCCAGTACTCGGGCGTGTAGGGCCCGGCCAGGCGGCCGGTGAGGTTGGAGACCACCGGAATCCGCGGCTGCTGGAAGGTCAGCGCGCGGACGACCTGAGCGAACTCCTCCAGCATGGGGTCCATCAGCGGCGAGTGGAACGCGTGACTGACCTTCAGGCGGGAGGTCTTACGGCCCTGCTGGGCGAATACCTCGGCGATCTCCAGCACGGCATCCTCGGCTCCGGACACCACGACAGACCGCGGACCGTTGACCGCCGCGATGCCGGCGCCCTCGGTGAGGTGCGGAAGGATCTCGTCCTCGGTGGCCTGAACGGCGACCATCGCCCCGCCGGTGGGCAGCGCCTGCATGAGGCGGGCACGGGCGGACACCAGCTTCGCGGCGTCCTCGAGCGACAGCACCCCGGCCACATGTGCGGCGGCGATCTCGCCCACGGAGTGACCGGCCACGTAGTCCGGCCGGATGCCCCACGACTCCAGGAGCCGGAACAGCGCCACCTCGACCGCGAAGAGTGCGGGCTGGGCGGCGCCCGTGCGGTGCAGTTCTTCCGAGTCGACGTCGACCGCGGCGTCGAGGTGCGCGCAGACCTCGTCGTACGCGGCGGCGAACGCCGGGTAGGACGCGTACAGCTCGCGCCCCATGCCCGGGCGTTGCGACCCCTGGCCGGAGAAGAGGAACCCGACGCGCCCGCGGGTGCCCAAGACGCCGCGCGCGACGCCCGGGGCCGGGGAGCCGGAGATCACGGCCCGCAGCCCCTCGGCGAGTTCCGCCGGTGTCTCGCCCTGGACCACCGCGCGGTGCTCCAGGGCCGTGCGCGTGGTGGCGAGCGAGAACGCCACGTCGAGCGGGGGGACTTCGGCGTCCGCGCGGGACAGCAGGCGTGCGGCCTGTGCGCGCAGGGCCTCCTCGGTCCTGCCGGAGATCACCCACGGCACCGGTCCGCCCTCGGCCGGGCGCGCGGTCTCCGGGGCGACGGCCTCGGTGCTCTCCGGGCCTTGCTCCGGCGCTTGCGGGGCCTCGGCGTCCTGTGCGAACGCTTCGGCCGACGGGGCTTCCTCGATGATCGTGTGCGCGTTGGTGCCGCTGATCCCGAAGGAGGAGACGCCGGCTCGGCGCGGCTGGTCCGACGCGGGCCAGGGCGTGCGCTCGGTGAGCAGCCGTACGGCGCCCGCCGACCAGTCGACGTGCGGGGACGGCGCGTCGACGTGCAGCGTGCGCGGCAGTTCGCCGTGGCGCATGGCCATGACCATCTTGATGACGCCCGCCACACCGGCCGCGGCCTGGGTGTGGCCGATGTTGGACTTGATCGAGCCCAGCCACAGCGGCTTGTCGTCGGGGCGGCCCTGCCCGTACGTCGCGAGGAGCGCCTGCGCCTCGATCGGGTCGCCGAGCCGGGTGCCGGTGCCGTGCGCCTCCACCGCGTCGACCTGTGCGGTGGTCAGCTGGGCGGCGGCCAGGGCCTGGCGGATCACCCGCTGCTGGGAGGGCCCGTTGGGGGCGGTCAGGCCGTTGGAGGCGCCGTCCTGGTTGACGGCGGAGCCCCGGATGACCGCGAGGACCTCGTGTCCGTTGCGGCGGGCGTCCGAGAGGCGTTCCACGAGCAGCAGGCCGGCGCCCTCGCCCCAGCCGGTGCCGTCGGCGCCGGCCGCGAACGCCTTGCAGCGGCCGTCGGGCGCCAGTCCGCGCTGGCGGCTGAAGCCGACGAAGGTGGCGGGGCCGACCATCGCGGTGACACCGCCCGCAACGGCCAGTGAGCACTCTCCGTTGCGCAGCGACTGGACGGCCAGGTGCAGGGCCACCAGGGACGACGAGCAGGCCGTGTCGACCGTGACGGCCGGGCCTTCGAGGCCGAAGGTGTAGGCCACCCGGCCGGAGGCGACGCTGCCCGAGGTGCCCGTCCCCAGGTAACCCTCCAGGTCCTCCGGGGAGTTCTGGAGGGTGGCGAGGAACTCGTGGTTCATCACGCCGGCGAACACGCCCGTGCTGCTCCCCGCCAGCGAGGCGGCATCGATGCCGGCCCGTTCGAAGAGCTCCCACGACGTCTCCAGCAGCAGCCGCTGCTGGGGGTCCATGGCGAGCGCCTCGCGGGGCGAGATCCCGAAGAGGCCGGCGTCGAACCGCGCGAGGTCGCGCAGGAACGCGCCCTCGCGGGCGTAGCTGGTCCCGCGGGACTCCGGGTCGGGGTCGTAGAGCGCGTCCAGGTCCCAGCCCCGGTCGGCGGGGAACTCCGAGACGGCGTCGTGGCCTCCTGCGACCAACTCCCACAGGTCCTCGGGCGAGTCGACCCCTCCCGGGTAGCGGCAGCTCATCCCGATGATGGCCACCGGTTCGCCGGCGGCGTCCTCGTAGTCACGAAGGCGCCGCCGGGTCTCCTGGAGATCTGCGGTGACTCGCTTCAGGAAATAGCGGAGCTTGTCCTCGTTAGCCACCGAAATCGTCCCTCACCCCTGCGAAGACTTACCGGAATTCGGCAAGGGGTCACCGGGACGCGCCGGAGCGGTCAGGAAATCCCGAATTCCTTGCCGAGCAGATCGAATACTTCGTCGTCCGTGGCCGATTCCAGATCGCTGTCGCCCATTTCACGGCTTTCCACTGCCGGGGCCTTGCCGGATTCGCCGGCAATCGCCAATACGGCCTGGAGCTTTGACAGGATCCGGTCGCGAGCTTCACTCTCTGACAACTTCGTGACCAATTCTTGTTCGACCCTGTCCAGGTCGGCAAGTAGGGAATCCACTAGGGCCGGTTCGGCCGCCCCCACCGTCTCCGTGAGCACGTGACGGGCCAGGAAAGCGGGTGTCGGGTAGTCGAAGACCAGCGTCGCGGGGAGCCGCAGCCCGGTGGCCTTGTTCAGCCGGTTGCGCAGTTCGACGGCCGTGAGGGAGTCGAAGCCCAGGTCCTGGAAGGTGTGTTCCGGCCGGACCGTACCGTCCGACGCGTGCCCCAGGACCGCGGCCACCTCTGCCCGGACCAGGTCCAGCACGGTCATCTCCCGCTCGGCCTCCGACAGCCCCTGCAGGCGCTCGGCCAGCGAGGACGCGGACGGAGCGGCGGCGGCCTGCGCCATCCTCCGGGTGGCCGCGGCCGGCACAAGGGCGCGCAGTACCGGCGGTGCCTCACCGGCGCGCAGCGCGCCGGTGTCGATGCGGACCGGGGCGAGTACCGCCTCGTCCGAAGCCAGCGCCACGTCGAACAGGCGCAGCCCCTCCTCCGGCGGCAACGGCAGCACACCGCTGCGCGCCATCCGCGCCCGGTCGGCCTCGGCGAGGCCGTCCGTCATCGCACCGGGCTGCTCCCACACCCCCCATGCCAGCGATGTGGCGGGCAGCCCCGCACGGCGCCGGTGCGCCGCGAAGGCGTCGAGGAAGCAATTCGCCGCCGCGTAGCTCGCCTGACCTGCGCTGCCGACCATGCCGGCGACGGACGAGAACACCACGAAGGCGGCCAGCCCCATTTCCCGGGTGCACTCGTGCAAGTTCAGCACGGCGTCCACCTTGGGACGGAACACCTCCCTCATCCTCTCCGCCGTGACCGAGGCGACGACCCCGTCGCCGAGAACACCCGCGGTGTGCACGACGGCCGAGAGCGCATGCTCACCGAGCCCGTCCAGCATTCCGGAGACGGCCTCCCGGTCCGCGACGTCGCAGGCCGCCCAGGTGACCTCGGCACCCCAGGTGGCCAGCTCGGCCGCCAGCTCGGCCGCACCGGGTGCGTCCGCGCCCCGGCGGCTCGCCAGCAGGAGCCGGCGCACCTTGTGCTCGGACACCAGGTGCCGTGCGACGAGCGCGCCCAGCGACCCGGAGGCACCGGTCACGAGGACGGTGCCGTCGGCGAGGCCCGGCAGGTCGGCGGTGGCGGTTCCGGTGGCCTTCACCAGGCGCGGTACGAACACCTCCCCGTCGCGGACCGCGAACTGCGGCTCACCGGAAGCGAGCGCGCCCGGCAGCAC
>NZ_JBSFGB010000079.1:0-19499 GCF_053596375.1 Streptomyces sp. NPDC001709
GGGACCTGCGGCTGCTGGTATCGGGTTCGGTTCACCTGACGGCCATCCTCCCCGGGAAGGAAACTAACACCCGTGCCGTGCACGGCCGTTCTCCGACCTCGTACCGGCCCCTTCCGGCATTGGTCGTCCTGTCACCTGATCACGGGTCGACCCGGTAGTTCAGAGAAGTGACCGATCCGAAAGAAATAGCGCCTGACCAGATGGTTCGGGGCATCGGTAGACCTCCGTGAGTACCCCGAGCACCACCAGACTACGAACGGCTCCGGCGTCCCGCATGCGTGCTCCCGGCCCGCTCCGCTGCGTCTGTCCGGTGTTGTTCGTCGCTTCCATCAATGTGAAGATCTACGGTCGATCTACACGGCCCTCCCGATCCCTGTCCCTGCTGACTCCTAGGCTGCGGGCATGCCAGAACTGACCCTCACCGCCGACCAGGCGCGCCGGATATTCTTACGCGCCCAAGGCCTGCTCGGATCTCCGTACGGCAAGCGCGGCAATCCCCGGGCCGTGCTGCAGCAGCTGGGTGCCGTGCAGCTCGACACCATCTCCGTGCTGGCCCGCTCGCATGAGCTGGTGCCCTACGCCCGACTCGGCGCGGTCGGCCGCGGAGCGGTGGAGGCGGCGTACTGGCAGCAGACCCGCGCGTTCGAGTACTGGTCGCATGCCGCCTGTGTACTCCCCATCGAAACCTGGCCGTTGTACGCCTTCCGCCGTCGGGGGTTCATCGAACGCGGCCACCGTTGGCACAAGTTGGCCGACAAACAACGCTCCTGCGCCGAAGCGCTGGCCCGCCTGCGCGGCGAGGGACCGATGACGGCGACCGAGCTGGGCGGCGCGAAGAACGGCGGACCCTGGTGGGACTGGTCGGAGTCGAAGGTCGCTATCGAGTGGCTGCTGGACACGGGCGTGGTCGTCTGCACCGAACGCCGAGGCTGGAAGCGGGTGTACGACCTGGCCGAACGGGCGGTGCCGGCCGAACTGCTGGCGCAGGACATGGACGACGCGGCCTGCCTGCGCGAGCTCACCGCGCGGGCGGGGACGGCGCTGGGAGTGGCTACGGTGAAGGATCTTGCGGACTACCAACGGCTGACGGTGAAACAGATCGGCTCGGCGCTGCCCGACAGCGGGCTGGTCGAGGTGCTGGTCGCCGGCTGGGGCAAGGACGGCCATACGGCTACCGCCTGGGCCGACCCTGCCGCCCTAGAGGAACAGCCGCGCGGCCGCCACCGCACCACGCTGCTCTCGCCCTTCGACTCACTGGTGTGGGACCGGGCGCGCACCGAACGGATCTTCGGCTTCACCCACCGCCTCGAGGCGTATGTCCCCAAGGAAAAGCGAGTGCATGGCTATTTCGCCATGCCGCTGCTCTCGGGCGGGCGTCTGGTGGGCAGGGTGGATCCTGCGCGTGAAGGAAAGACTTTGGTGGCGCGTCAGGTCTCGCTGACCGGCGCCAAACACATACCGGCTGCGGCGAAAGCGCTGCGAGAGGCCGCCGAATGGGTCGGCTGCACGTACGTACGCGCCGAGCGGGTGCTGCCCGAAGCACTCGCCGCACCGTTTGCCGCCGCGCTCGCTGCGACCTGATCAACCTGACTGACCGACGCCGACTGCATGTTCACTCTCCAGGGGATTAGGTGCAGGGCGCCGGCCCGCACCGACAGGTCGAGCGCTGGTGTCAGGCGGCACTGACATCCGTCGAACACGGAGTGCTTCGCGCGTGGTCCTGCCGCCCTGCCGGGCCCGGATTCCCATGGACTGTGACGGCGGCCATGCCTGTCATGGGGTGCCGGGCTCCGCGGGGCTGGGATGGACAGTCATGCGCCTCGGCGACCTGGGGTAGCGACCGTCATGATGGTTCCTGCCACGAGAGTGAGAACAGCCGCACCCACCAGGACGGCCTGCGGGGAGGCTGCTATGCCGAGGGCGCCGACGAGCGCCGATCCCAACAGGAATCCGCCGAACGCGAGCAATCCGGTAGGCCGCGGTGACGCGGCCGAGCAAGTGGTCAGAAACAGCAGCCCGTTGCCGGTAGGAGACGGTCACGATGTTCACCAGGACCAGAAGGCCGGTGAAGAGCATGCCGACCACGTTGAGGGGCAGGTTGCTGGTCAGTCCCAGTACGGCGAGACCGACTGCGAGCCCAAGTACGCCGATGAGCATGGCCGCCCGGCCTGCCGGCCCCGCTGACAAGGCGCGGGGCCAGCAGGCCGACCACGAGGCCGGTGATGCCGGAGCACCCAAGCAGGAGGCCGTACCCACCTCGGTGAGATCCAGGGGGCCACGGAGAGCGACGATGGGAAGGGCGGTCTGGAAGGCTCCGTATGCCACGTTGAGAAGGCCGACGCCTATGGCGTAGACGGTCAGACGGGAGCGGCTGAAGAGGAAGACGAGGCCGTCTTTGACTGTCGTCTTTGACGCGCCGGTAGCCGTAGTCGTGGTCGACGAGGTTTCCCCACGCTCGCCTGACGCCGGAACGCGGGTGGCCACCGGCGAACCGGTGGCCACCCGCGTGGCCCGCGAGGCGCTCGGGCTACGCCTTGAAGACGCCCCGGTTGCAGCGCAGCACCGCCACGATGACGGCGACGATGACCGCCGTGATGACGGCCGTCCCTACGACCGAGCCGGTGGCGGCGAAGATGCCGCCGAAACCTGCCACGCCCAGCGCCGCACCCACCGCGAGGGCCGTCTCCTGGAGGGCCGCGGCGCGCGCGACGTCCTTCGGCGGGACGCTGCCCAGCAGGTAGGCGTCGCCGGAGGCCATGGAGACGCCGACGCCGAGGCCGATCAGGAAGCTGGCGGGCCACAGGCCGACGAAGGCGGCCACGACAAGGCCGACGGCGCAGGTGGCCAGGCTGACCTGGAGCATGTGCACAGCGGTGAAGCGGGCCTGGATCTTGTGGAACGCGAACCCGCCGAGGGAGACCCACAGGGCCAGCACCGACACCGGCAGGATCGACAGGAGCGAGTCGGCCTCCGCGCTGAACAGGAAGACCGATCCCGTGTAGCTGGCGGAACTCACGACGAGCGCGAGCGAGGGCGCGCCGAGCCGGGAGAAGCTGAGCATGCGTACGTCGATGAGCGGGTCGCGCGAGTGGAGCTGCCGCGTGCAGAAGACCGTCAGGACCAGGCAGCCCGCGGCCGTCGCGAGGACGCGCCCGAAGGCGGCGCCATGGCTTTGCAGACCGGCCACGAAGAGTCCGAAGCCCACAAAGGCGAGGGCGGAGGAGGCGACGTCGACCTTGGTCGACGAGGCCTGTCCCAGGGTGATGCCGCGCAGCAGTGCGGTGGCGAGCACTCCGCAGACCAGGGCGACGGCGGCGGGCAGCCAGAAGAGCATCGTGTAGGCGTCCATGCCGATGAACGCCCGGCCGATCAGAGGTCCCGCACCGGCTCCGATGCTGTACGTGGTGATCCACAGGGAGTAGCCGAGAGTGCGCTCCGACGTCTCGGGTAGTCCGCCGATGACCGAGGCGACGCTGGAGACGATCAGCGCGTAGCCGAAGCCTTGGATGAACCGGCTCGCCGTCCACGTCGCTGCCGAGTCCAGCAGTGCGGGACTCGCCCCCGCGAGGGTGAAGATGAAGAGGCCGGTCGCCAGCGTCACGCCGGGACCCAGGCGTGCGCCCAGACGCGAGCCGAGGACGACGCTGGAGGCGAGGGCGATCGTGTACCCGTCGATGAACCACAGGCGCCATGAGTCGGTCAGGACTGGCAGGTCGTAGGCGATGGAGTTGAACAGCGTGGAGTCCACACCGCCCAGGAACATGGGGACCAGCAGCAGCGGGAAGAGGACCTTCTTCGACACGGCGGTGGACCGCGCTGGAGCAAGGACAGTTCCGGCCATGGCAGACCTCGTCTCAGTTGGCTTTCTTCGGCGAGCGCAGCAGAGGGAAGACCACTGCGACGACGCCCGGCAGGACTGCTAAATCCGCCGTCGGTCTTCTCTCTACGAGCCCGGTGGGGCGGGCGTGCGCCGCAGGGCACTCAGGGCTGGTTCTCGAGGGCGCCATGAAATCTCCGAGTCGAAGGGGAACCACCTAAGGCGGTTCTACCAGTCTGTGATTCTCGTGGCAACCGGCCAAGCCGGTTCCACGCTCCCGCCCGGGATGCCTTGCGAGTGACGTGCCGGAGCCGACCCCGCGGCGGACCGGCGGCCGGAACTTCGTAAGCCGGGCCCCGGCCCGTGCGGCGCCCGGAGAGTGGGTGCGGACACGGCCGGGGCCAGCACGGCCTCACCTGTACGGCGACGGGCGCGGGTGTCCTACATGCCTCGCGGGGAGGGGAATTCGCGGTTGCTGAGGTACTGCGGACGCGGCGCGTCCGCGGCGTAGGGCGCCCCCAGCGTGTTCTCCACGCTGTTGTAGACGATGAAGATGTTCGAGCGCGCGAACGGCGAGAGGTTCCCGTTGGAGCCGTGCAGCAGGTTGGAGTCGAACATCACTGCGGAGCCGGCGGGACCCGTGATCTGCTCGATCCCGTGCTCCTGCGCCATGCGCGTCAGGTGCTTGCGGTCCGGGGAGCCGACGCTGGGGGCGGCCACGCGAAGCGACTCCTTGTGGTAGTTCTGCGGAGTGGCCCCGACCGTGGGGACGAACGTCTTGTGGGTGCCGGGCATGACCATGAGCGGGCCGTTGAACGGGTGGTTCTCGGTGAGGGAGATCGAGACGCTGAACGCGCGCGGCCGGGGCATGCCGTCCTCGGAGTGCCAGGTCTCGAAGTCGGAGTGCCAGTGGAACGGGGCGCCGCCGAACCCCGGCTTGTAGTTGACCCGGCTCTGGTGGATGTAGACCTCGGAGCCGAGTACCTGGCGGGCGATGTTCATGAGCCGGGGCGACCGGAGCAGCTCGGCGAAGATCTCGCTGACCTTCTCGACCTCGAAGACGGAACGGACCTCGTCGGAATCCGGTTCCAGGATGACGCGCTCGCTCGCGCGCAGCTCCGGGTCCTCACCGAGGCGCAGGAGTTCGGAGAGGTAGAGGTCCACCTCGTGCGCGGAGAGCAGGTCGTCGAGGACCAGGTAGCCGTCGGACTCGTACTGCTTGAGCTGCTTGCCGTCGAGCGGGCCCGGAGACCCTCCCCACACCGACGGGTCCGTCCGCGGCTGGGGAACGGCCTCGCCGAGGACTCGGGTCGGATACAGGTCGGGGCGCTGAGCGACAGTCATGTACTGTTCTCCTTTTCAGGGGAGCGGCGGCTTTTTCTGCCTGTATAGGGGCGCAATTCATCGGCTTGCGGGGTGAGGTTCCGGAATTCCAAGGCCTTTATTTCCTGCGGCTCACTGGTTCGTCCTCCGGCTCTTTCGATACTGCAAGATCGCAGAGGAGGAAGGAAGGTCCTACAAGTGTCCTGAATCGTCCTTGACCTAATCAGGACCACGAATTGCGTGTCCGTCCACGGGGATGCGGACGCAGGGGTGCCGTGCCCTCCAGCAGCACGGAACCACCTGGAGCGGTTCTCCTGCTTGTCCTCCGCGCAGCAACCGGCTAAGGTGGTTCCGTGTCCGTCAAGCATTTCCCCGAGTTCCGTCTGGGCAAGGTGCTGGCGACCAGCTTCACGGCGACCCTCACGGAACGCTGCGGTGAACCCGTCGAGCGCATTCCCGTCCCCGAGCGGCTGGTCGACTGGCTGGCGGTCAACGGGCTACGGGTCGATTCGTGCAGCGACTCCCAACTGGAGCATGCTCGGCAACTGCGTGAAGCGATCCACGAAGCCGCTACCGCCGTCGCGACGCAGGCCCTCCCTCCCGCCGCGGCCGTTCAGGTCATCAATGACTGCAGTACGGGCGGCCGGGCCTCGGCGGTCC
The DNA here is from genome assembly GCF_053596375.1 of Streptomyces sp. NPDC001709. Lineage (NCBI taxonomy): Bacteria > Bacillati > Actinomycetota > Actinomycetes > Kitasatosporales > Streptomycetaceae > Streptomyces > Streptomyces sp. NPDC001709. Next base: position 5,801 of record NZ_JBSFGB010000079.1, read on the forward strand.
TTTCGCCCCAGAGTGGAAAGGAGTGGCACCTGGGTTCCGCCTCCGTCGAGGACGCCCTCAGCGTGATCGCCGCCGACGCGGTCGACATCGTTTCAGGCGCGCGCGAGGGGAGGATGGCGTTGTGCGCGTCCCCGACGTGCCGGGCCGCCTTCTTCGACACCAGTCGGGGCGCCACGCGCAGATGGTGCGAGATGAACACCTGCGGGAACCGCGAGAAGAAGGCGCGTTTCCTCGCCAACAAGCGCCAGACCTCGAGCCGCGCCGGCTGAAGTCGCACCGGCACGGCCTGACCCCCACGCTCCTGCCTCTTGGCCGTTCCTCTCCGCCAGGGAGGTGCCCGACCTGGTCGCACGGTGGCCGGAGCGCCCCGTGTACGACCGTCGCAAGCGGGTAGCCGCGCCGCGTGGCTCACTGCGACCGTGTCCAACGCCAGGAAGGGCCCCGTGCGTTGGAAGCGGCCCGCGCCGCGGAGTACTGCTCGCTAGTTCGGAACGCTGCCGCTCGACGACCGTCGAGCGCTGTTGACGACGAGGGCAGGGCGTAGTTGCCACCAGGCTCCCGCACCCCTCGTCCCGCCACCGCACGCAGGTGCAGAAAGGGAAGTGCATGCTGGCCGTTCTGGGAATCGACGCCACGGCGGAAATGGTCTACCGCGAGATGCTGGCGCATCCGCAGGAGGGCGTGGCCGAGCTGGTGCGCAGGCTCGAACTGACCGAGCAGGAGGTACGAGGGGCACTCGACACCCTCGGCGAGCTGGCCCTGGTGTGGCATTCCATCGAAGACCCTCAGAGCTTCCACGTCGTGGAACCTCACCTCGCCGCGGAGATCCTGCTCGCCAGGGAACGGGCCGAGCTCGCGGCGCAGCAGCAGCGCGTGCAGGAGGCCCAGGCCGCCGCCGTAAAGCTCAAGTCGGAGTTCACCCAGGAGAGTCCCAAGGAAGAGGTGCACCGCCTGACCGGGGTCGACTCCGTACGCGACTACTTGGCGGCGCTGCACGACGAGGTCCAGGACGAGCTGCTGACCTTCGCCCCGGGCGGAGCGCAGACGGAGGCCAACCTGCGCAGCTCGCGCCCGATCGCGGACGCCCTACTCGCGCGCGGAGTGCGGATGCGTACCGTGTACCTGGACAGCGTCCGCAACGATCCCCTCACGGTCGCGCACGCGGACTGGCTCGCCGAACGTGGCGGTCGCATACGCACCGTGCCCTCGCTGCCGAACCGCCTGATCATCTGCGACAGGAAGATCGCCATCGTCGCCGTCGACTCGGACGACACCTCGGCTGGGGCGGTGGTCCTCAAGACGGCTGGAGTAGTGTCGTCCCTGTACGCCCTTTTCGAGAATATCTGGCAGGCTGCCCAACCTATGAGCGAGACCGCCCAGCCGAGTGAGGAACAGAGCCTCAGTCCGCAACAACTGGAAGCCCTGCGGCTGTTGTCCCTCGGGCACACCGACGACTACGTCGCGGCGCGGCTGGGCGTGTCAAGCCGCACGGCACGCCGGATCGCCACGAAGCTCATGGACCACCTCGGCGCGCGAAGCCGATTCCAGGCCGGCCTGCACGCGGCTGTTAGGGGCCTCATCCGGCCGTGACGGCCCGTACGTCACCGATCGACAGGCAGCCGAAAGGGAATGACCATTCGAACAGGACACCCCATTCATGTACCTCGTGCAGCTCACCCTCGCACCCCGGGGCGATGCTCACCCGCCCGCTGAGGCTGAGCTCAAGCAGGCGCTCCACGACGCGGCGCCGGACATCGTCGAACACGTCAGCGTTCACACTCAGACGCGGCCTCACCTTGTCGTCAGCCTCTTCCTCCGCGCCGCCTCCCTGGACGAGGCCGAGGCAGCGGCGAAGCGGATCTGGCAGCATGCGACCGCCAACTGCACCCTCCTGGCCGCGTGGTCCCTGCGGCGGGCCGAAGTGCCCCTCCACCCCTACGACGTGGAGTGATCCCGGCTCCTCCCGACGCCCGTGTCACGTCCCGCCGCTACCCGTGCCTGGGCGATGCGTGGGACCTACATGCGCATTCTTGCGTGTCCCAAACGGTCCAGCCCGGAGAATGTCGCGATTTCCGTAGCCCTTTGGCCGGATGACTAATCCGGCCGAGGTCCTAAACAGGTCAGGACCGATTTAGGCCGACCGTCCGCCCTTCCCTCGCCGCTCCGAAGTTCGCAGACTCGTTATCGCCGGACAGCAAACCAGCGAGAGAGGCGAGTCATGAAAGAGCGAATGTTCATCTCCGATGGCTTAGCGGTGGAGCAGCGAATTCTTTGCCTCTCACCCGAAGACGACGGCGGATGGCAGTGACCCGATGACGACCTCGAAGAACAGTGTCCAGGGAAAATCGATGGCGGACCTCGCCGAGGAGTACGGCACCCCGCTGTTCGTCTACGACGCGGACGTCCTCGCGGACACGTACCGCACGTTGCGCGGCCTGCTCCCCGACGGCGCCGACATCTTCTACTCGCTCAAGGCGAACCCGAACATCAGCGTCTGCGCCCTGCTGAACTCGTTCGGTACGGGAGCCGAGGTCTCCTCCTACGCCGAACTGGCCACCGCCCTGCGGGCGGGGGTCGACCCCGGCGACATCATCTTCCTCGGCCCCGGCAAGGACGAGCGGGAGCTCACCGCGTGCGTCGAAGCCGACATCCACGCGATCGTCTGCGAGTCACTGGACGAACTCGACCTGCTCGACTCGCTGTTGGCAGCGGCAGGACGTGACGACTTCCCGGTGCTCCTCCGGGTCAACCCGGCCTTCGGCAGCAAGGGGTCGGGGCTGGCCATGGGCGGCAAGCCCCGGCAGTTCGGCATCGACGAAGCCGAACTGCGCGGTTCCAAGCACCGCCTCGCGGCACTCCGCAACATCCGGGTGAAAGGCGTGCACGCGTACATGGGGACGCGGTTCCTCAACCACGAGGACGTCGTCGAGAACACCCGGCGCATCCTCGCCACCGCGGAGGATCTGGCCGGACAGCTCGGTTTCCCCCTGGAGACCGTCGACTTCGGCGGCGGACTCGGTGTCGCCTACTTCGACAACGAGAAGGACCTGGACCTCGACGCGCTGGGCGCCGGCCTCGCGGAGGTCATCACCCCCTTCTCGGTGCGCAACCCGGACTGCCGGATGATCATGGAACTGGGTCGCTTCCTCACCGCCACGGCCGGTACGTACGTCGTCCGCGCCCGCTACGTGAAGGAGTCCATGGGGGAGAGCTTCGTGGTCGCCGACGGCGGCACGAACCACCACATGGCGGCCGTCGGCGTCGGCAGCTTCGTCAAGCGCAACTTCCCGGTCCGCCACCTGGAGGACCGAGCCGCAGGAGCCTCGCGCCCCTACAGCGTTACCGGGCCCCTGTGCACGCCCAACGACGTGGTGGCCAAGAAGGTCCGCCTGCCGGAAGTGCGGCCGGGAGACCTGCTCGCGGTGGAGCGGTCCGGGGCCTACGGGCCGACCGCCTCGCCCGGCCTCTTCCTGAGCCACGGCTTCCCGGCCGAGGTGCTCGTCCACGGCGGGCGCGCCCACCTCATCCGGGAACGCGACACGACGGAGGACCTGCTGGCGAAGCAGCGCCTCGTGGATCTCCGCGCCGCGTCCGCCTGAACACGTGATCCGTATGGACACCTGATCCGGAGAACCTGATCCGAATGAGAACCGCAGCGAAGCAGGTCGCGCGAGTCGGACTGGACGTACTCGACCGCTCCGAACTCCGTCGCCTCATCGAACGACCCTGGTTCTTGCGCTTCGGTTTCGCCCCGGAGGAAATAGCCCACGCCGAGACCCTCGGCGATGACCGCCGCCTGGAATTCCTGGCCGGTCGGTTCGCCGCCAAAGAGGCCCTCCTCAAAGTCCTGGGAATCGGTTTCCTGCAAGGTGTGACGCCACGGGAGATCTGCGTGGAGCACACCGCGCACGGCGCCCCCGTCGTCCACCTCCGCGGACGAGCCGCGCAACTGACCCCGTCATCCGTCTCGGTCTCCATCACCCACAAGCAGAACGTCGTGGCCGCCGTCGCCATCAGCCTCCCCGAGGCCAATGGTGCGACCGCTGACGACGCCACCAGCGAAGCCACCAGGAACGGACGAACCGAACCCACTGCACCTAAGGAGCTTGACGCCGTGCCGCCGCCGAACACCCCCGCGACCGCGACCGTCGGGACCAGTACCCGCGCCGAGCGAGAAGCGCAGACCACCGCCTTCCTCCGTGTACGCGTCGGTCAGGAAGAGGCCCACTACGGGGGCAACCTCGTCGACGGTGCGCACATCCTGCGCCTGTTCGGCGACCTCGTCACCGAGATCACCCTCCGCACGGACGGCGACGAAGGGCTGCTGGCCCAGTACAGCGACATCCGCTTCACTGCACCCGTGAGGCCCGGCGACTACATCGAGGCGCACGCACGGCTGGTGCGCCAGACCCGACTGCGCCGCGTGGTCGAGCTGGAGGCGCACAAGGTCATCCGCGCCAGCCCCGAAGAGGCCGACAGCGCCGGCAAGGTCCTCGACGAGCCTCAACTCGTGTGCGCCGCGACCGCCACCACCGTCGTACCCCACCGGCGGGCGCACACGGCGACAGCCCGCACCCCCACGGCCGAGGAGGCCTGATGCCCCGCACTCCGCAGCTCCTGCACGAGATACTGGACCGAGCCGCCGACCACGTTCCGGAGTCGGCCGCACTGAGCTCGCGCGACCACGGCCTCACCTACCGGGAACTCGCGACCGCCACCACCGCCATGGCCGCCCGCCTGCGGCGCGAGGGCCTGCGGCGCGGCGACCGGATCATCGTCACCGCCTCCGACGGCATCGGCATCGCCATCCTGGTCTACGCCGCCTCGCGCGTCGGCGCCGTGTTCAGCGTGCTCCACGAGCAAGTACGCGGCGGGCCGCTGGAACACGTCCTGCGCGACTGCGAGCCCGCGCTGCTGGTCTCCGACGACCCCGACGCCGGACGGACCGCCGCCGAGCACGGCGTCCGCTCCCTCGCGCTCGATGAGCTCGTGCGCACGGCACTCGACGCGGACACCGCCGAGACCGCTACCTCCGCCGGCCCGAGCGCTCTGGGCGTGGACCCCGTCAGCCTGATCTACACCTCGGGCACCACTTCCCTGCCCAAGGCCGTGGTCAGCACCCACCAGCAGGTACTCTTCGCCGCCACTGCGATCCAGGAGTGCCTGGACTACCGCAGCGACGACGTCGTCTACTGCCCGCTTCCGCTCTCCTTCGACTACGGCCTCTACCAGGTCTACCTCGCGGCCCTCAGCGGTGCCCGGCTCCACCTGGCCACGGTCGCCGAGGTCGGCCCCCCGCTGCTGCGCAGCCTGGAGGAGGCGGGCGCCACCGTCCTGCCCTCCATGCCCTCCGTCTCGGACCGGCTCGCCTGGCTGCTCGGCCGCACCAGCGGGGGCCCGAACCGCCTGCGCCTGCTCACCAACACTGGTGCGGCGCTCTCCGAGACCACCATGACCGCGCTGCGCGCCGCCCTGCCCCACCTGCGAATCCAGGTGATGTACGGCCTCACCGAGTGCAAGCGCACGGCGATCATGCCCCCCCCCGACGGGGACCTTGACCACCCAGGGTCCTGCGGGCTGCCGCTGCCGGGCACCGAGGTCTTCATCGTCGACGACGACGGCGACCGGCTGCCCGCGGGAGAGATCGGCCAGATCGTCGTCCGCGGACCCAACGTCATGGCCGGGTACTGGCGCCGCCCCGAGCTGACCGCCGAGCGCTTCCCGCGCACGGAGGGGCTGTTCCCCGAGCTGCGCACCGGCGACTACGGCTGGCAGGACGAGGACGGCTACCTCTACTTCTCCGGCCGCAGGGACGACCTCTACAAGGAGCGCGGGTTCCGCCTCAGCACCACCGAGGTCGAGGCCGCCGCGACCCGGGTCGACGGAGTGACTTCTGCCGCCGTACTGCCTCCTGAGGGCAAGCGGACCGCGCTCCTCGCCGTCGTCGCGGACATCACCGCCGACCAGGTGCGCCAGGGCATGCGGGACCACATCGAGCCCTTCAAGATCCCGCGCCGCTGCGTCCGCCTCGACGTCCTGCCCACCAACGGCAACGGCAAGGTCGACCGCAAGAAGCTGACCGCCCTGATCGAACAGGACCCGCCCGCCTCGGTCATCACCGAGGCCCTCCAGGCACGCCTGGCCCACTGACCCCCTGTACGCCCCACCAGAGCAACGCCCGAGAACGACAACTTCACCCAACCCACGGGAGGAACTGACCATGAACCGCCAGCACGTCGTCACCGCCCTCGAGAACGCCCTCACCGACGTCCTGGAGCGCCCCGTCACCAATCTCACCGGCGACGTGAAGCTCTTCGCCGACCTGCACCTGGACTCCACCACCATGCTGGAGATGCTCATGTTCCTCGAGGACTCCATCGGCCTGGTCGTCGACCCGGAGGAGCTGGACGCGGACGACTTCGTCTCCGTGGACACCTTCACCGACTTCGTCCTCGCCACACGGGGCGAGCAGGTCGCGGCATGACACTCACCCAGCCCGACCTCAGTGTCTTCACGACCCTGGAGTCCGAGGTACGCAGCTACTGCCGCAGCTGGCCCACCGTGTTCGAGCGCGCGCACGGTAGCCGGATGTACGACGAGGACGGGCACGAGTACCTCGACTTCTTCGCCGGGGCCGGCTCCCTCAACTACGGCCACAACAATCCCGTGCTCAAGCGCGCCCTGCTCGACTACCTGGAGCACGACGGCGTCACCCACGGCCTGGACATGTCCACCACGGCCAAGCGCGCGTTCCTCGAGCACTTCCAGAACACGGTGCTGCGCCCACGGGACCTGCCCTACAAGGTGATGTTCCCGGGCCCGACCGGCACCAACGCCGTCGAGGCTGCCCTCAAGCTGGCGCGCAAGGTGAAAGAGCGCGAGACGGTCGTCTCGTTCACCAACGCCTTCCACGGCATGTCGCTGGGTTCCCTGGCCGTGAGCGCCAACGCCTTCAAACGCGCGGGCGCGGGCGTCCCGCTCGTCCACACCACCCGGATACCCTTCGACCACTACATGGAGGGGAAGACGCCCGACTTCCAGTGGTTCGAGCAGCTGCTCGTGGACCGCGGATCGGGGCTCGACCAGCCAGCGGCGGTCATCGTGGAGACAGTCCAGGGCGAGGGCGGCATCAACGTGGCCCGCCCCGAGTGGCTGCACGCCCTCGCCCGGCTCTGCCGCCGGCACGACATGCTGCTGATCGTCGACGACATCCAGATGGGCTGCGGCCGCACCGGCGCCTTCTTCTCCTTCGAGGAGTCGGGCATCGTGCCGGACATCGTCACCGTCTCCAAGTCCATCAGCGGCTACGGACTGCCCATGTCACTCTGCCTGTTCCGACCGGATCTCGACGTGTGGGAGCCGGGCGAGCACAACGGCACCTTCCGCGGCAACAACCCGGCCTTCGTCACCGCGACCGCCGCCCTCAACACCTACTGGAGCGACGACACGCTGGAGCGGCAGACCCTGGCGCACGCCCAGACCATCGAGGCCGCGCTCCGCGACACCGCCGCGCACCACAGCGGATCGGCCTACCGCGGCCGCGGGATGGCCTGGGGCCTGGAGCTCGCCGACCCCCGGCACGCGGGGCGTGCCGCACGCCGCGCCTTCGAACTCGGGCTCCTCGTAGAGACCGCCGGGGCCCACGACGAGGTCCTGAAACTGCTGCCCCCGCTCACCATCACCACCGACGACCTCGACGAGGGACTGCGCACTGTGCAGCGCGCGGTCTACGAAACGACTTGACCGCCCCCGCCACCGACATAAGAGACGACACGAAAGAAAGGCCCCGATCCGACATGACGATCACCATGCCCACCACCGTCACCGAGCGGAACACCGCCGGGAGGAAGCAGGCCCTCTTCCGCGCACCGGTCCCCCAGGACGGACCCGCCGTGTGGAAGATGGTCGAGAACACTCCCGGCCTGGACTCCAACAGCGTCTACTACTACTCGCTGTGGTTCCGGGACTTCGCCGACGGCTCGCTGGTCGCGACCGTGGACGACGAACTCGTCGGCTTCCTCACGGGCTACCGCCGCCCCGAGGAGCCCGAGACCTACTTCGTGTGGCAGACCGCCGTCAACCCGCGTCACGGCATCCCGTTCCTCGGCGTCAAGCTCTTCCAGGAGGCGGCCGACCAGCAGGTTGCCAACGGCGCCCGGTACGTCGAGGCCACTGTCTCCGCCGAGAACAAGGCGATCATCATGGTGCTCAAGCAGTACGCGAAGAAGCACTCAGCCCCCATCGAGACCCGCGTGCTCTTCCCCAGCTCCCTCTTCGCCGACAGCGAGGGCCACCACGACGAGGTCCTCTACCGCATCGGTCCGCTGACCGCCGGCTGAACCGGGCCGCCCGTCACTGGTCCGAGCAGCACCGCAACCGACGACTGGGAACCGACCGCCATGGCCACGCAACCCACGACACTGCACCTCGACATCAGCAACGCCCACTTCCGCATGGACTCCGAGCAGGTGCGGAAAGCACGAGACGCCCACTGGTACGCACGTACGGACTGGGGCATCGCCGTCCTGCGCTACGAGGACAGCAGCGCCCTCCTGAAGAGCCCCCTGCTGACGCAAGGATCGGCCAAGTGGCCCGCCCAGCACGGGGTCGTCGAAGGACACTTCGACAAGTGGTGGCAGAAGACCCTGCTGGTGCTGGAGGGCGACGAGCACAACAGGATTCGCCGCCTGGTGAACCCCGCCTTCTCGCCGCGCCGGATAGCGCCCCTGCACGCGAAGTTCCAGGCCCTGGCGGACGGCCTGGTAGACGAGTGGATCGACGACGGGCGCACCGAGTTCGCGAGCCAGTTCGCCGCACCGTACGCGACCAGGATTCTGTGCGTGATGCTGGGCATCGACGAGAACGACTGGAAGAAGATCCACGAACTCGCCTCCACGATCGGCCTCGGCCTCGGCATCGTCATCCAGGAGAACATCGCCCGGATCGACCAGGCCATCGTCGATCTGACCGAGTACGCCGAGTCCCTGGTCCGCAGCCGCAGGGAGTCCCCCAAGGGCGACATCCTGAGCACCCTCGTGGAGACGAGGGACGAGGACGCGGGCAAGCTCTCCGACGCAGAGCTCATCAACCTCATCATCCTGTTGATCTTCGCGGGCATCGACACGACCCGGAACCAACTTGCCTTGAGCGTCGAGGCGTTCTCCAAGCAGCCCGACCAGTGGGAGAAGCTGGCATCGGACCCCGAGCGCTACTCCGCCGCGGCGGTCGAGGAGGCGCTGCGCGTCAACCCGATCGGCCGCTGGATCTCGCGCGAAGCGGCGGAGACGTTCCAGTACAAGGAGCGCACGATCGAAAAGGGGACCACGCTCCACCTCTTCACCATGACGTCGGCCACCGACCCGGCCGCGTTCGACAACCCCGACCGCATCGACCTCGAGGCCGAGCGCTCCCCGCACTTCGCGTTCGGCGGCGGACTGCACCACTGCCTGGGACACTTCGTCGCCCGTGCGGACATCGCAGTGGCCCTCTCGACGCTGGCCACGCGGCTGACCGACCTGCGCGTGGAGGAGGCCGCCGAGTGGCTGCCCGACTCCGGCAACACGGGGGCGGTCTCGCTGCCCATCACGTTCACCTCACGTTCCTGAACCGCGCTTCCGATCGGAGGAGACCATGAAGATCACCGTTGACGAGGTCAAGTGCCAGAACCACGGCCTGTGCGCCATCTCGGCACCGGACCACTTCGAGCTCGACGCCGACGGGAAGCTGACGTACCAAAAGACGTTCGACGAGGAGAACCTCGACGCGATCGAGGACGCCATCGACTCGTGCCCCTTGCAGGCGATCGTCATGGACCGTGACGCCGCATGACCGTCGCAGCGCCGCGCATCGGCATCGTCGGCTCCGGCATAGCCGGCCTGCGGGCGGCTCAATCAGTTCTCACCTGCGAAACCGGTGCCAGGATCACCGTCTTCGGGGACGAGGCCCACCGCACGTACAACCGGCCGGGACTCACGAAGAAGCGGTACCCACCGTCGGCCGACCTCAGGGCGGCCATCACCGAGGACCTGAGGGTCAAGGGGTCCGAGACCAGCGCACTCGACTGGCACCTCGGCACTCGCGTCGAGGCGGCGGACCTGCGCGACAGGGTCCTGCACCTGAGCACCGGCGGGACGTTCGCCTACGACGGCCTGGTGGTCGCCTCGGGGGTACGCCCGCGGACCGCCGCCGCCGGTGACGACGAGGAGTGTGCCTCGCACGCGCACAGGACGCTGCGCGGTCTGGAGGACGCGCACTCCATCCACCAGGAGCTCCATAGGAGAGAGGTGGTGACGATCGCCGGCGCCGGGTTCGTCGCGTGCGAACTGGCCTCGCTGGCCAAGGAGTACGGCTGTGACGTGGTCATGCTCGAAGCGATGAGGCACGGGCCCTTCGAGAACATCCTGGGCGAGGACGTCGCCCGCGCGCTCGGACGCTGGGTCACCGCGAACGGCGTCACCCTGCTGACGGGCGAGGCCGCGAAGGAGCTCCTCTGCGACCGCTCGGGAAGGTCGTCCGAAGGCGGACACCCGGCATCGCCTCCCGAGGCGGCGTCCGAACGACCGCTCTTCATCGAGGCCATCGGCAGCGTTCCCAACGTGGAATGGCTGGACGGGAACGGCCTGGACCTGTCCGACGGGGTACGGGTCGACGAGTACATGCGCGTACCGGAGTGCGAGGGCGTTTTCGCGGCCGGTGACATCGCCCGCTATCCCGACCCGTGGGGCGCGGAAAACCTGATCCGCATGGAATTCTGGAAAAATGCGATTGACACCGGAAATGTCGCCGGGAAGGCGTTAGCGTCGTCTCTGGGATATGGATCGAAGATGTCCCGGATCTCGTACTTCCCCAGCATTGCCACCGAGGTATTCGGACTTCGCATCCAGATCGCGGGAAACCCCAGGAACGCGGACTCCATGGAGATCGTTCGCGGCGACCTCGAACGCCCCGGTGACGGAATCCTCGTCACCTACCTGCGGGAGAGCGCGACCGTCGGGGCGGCCTACCTGGACAAAGGGGCCCGGTTCAACCGCCTCTACATCGAGCTCCTGAAGTCGCTGAAAACGCGCTAGCCCGATCGGGCACACCTCCTTTGTCACAACACCAAGAATCCGAGAACGATCAGGAGGAATATCATGCAGGTTCGCAGGATTTCGGAGATCGAAGGTACTGACCGCGATGTCACGGCGGCGAGCGGCGCGTGGCGCAGCAAGCGCATCCTGCTGGCTTCGGACGGATTCGGGTACTCGGTTTCCGAGACCGTCGTGTACGCCGGAACCGAGACCGACATCTGCTACGCGAACCACGTGGAGGCCGTCTTCTGCATTTCCGGGAAGATGATTCTGATCGACCGCGACGAGAACGAGGAACACGTCATCACGCCCGGCACCCTCCACATCCTGGACGACGCCGACAACCACACGATCAAGCCGATCGAGGACAGCACGTTCCTGTGCATCTTCACCCCGCCCCTCACCGGCCGTGAGGACCACGACGAGAACGGGGTCTATCCCCTGCTGACAGACGAGGTGGTGGACGCCAAGTAGGCCGCACCGCGCCCCTCGCGCATCCCTGGAGTCCCCGCCAGGCCACTGGCGGGGAGACTCGGCGTCACCGCGTCCAAGACGGCCTCGGCGGCGGGTTGCCCCAGGAAGGGGCCGGGTAGGTGCGCACGATCATAGATCTGCCAGAAGGGAACCTACAGTGAAAGTCCTGTGGCTCATCGCCCATCCCGAACCCCGTTCCCTGAACGGCTCCTTGTACCGCGACGGTGTCCAACACCTCCTGGACCAGGGGCACGAGGTGCGCACCAGCGACCTGTACGCGATGAAGTTCGACCCGATCGTCCGGGCCAGTGACTTCTCCCACCCCGACGGCGAGCGCCTCGTCGTCGGCAGCGCGGCCAAACAAGCTTTCGAACGGGGCGCGTTGTCCCCTGGCATCTCGGCCGAGCACGACAAGTTGTCCTGGGCGGACACGCTTGTCGTGCAGTTCCCATTGTGGTGGTACGGGATGCCGGCCATCCTCAAGGGCTGGTTCGACCGCGTCTTCGTCGGCGGGTTCGCCTTCGGTGTCCGCGACGCGCGGGGGCGCCAAGTGCGCTACGGCGAGGGGGCGCTCGCGGGTAAGCGCGCGATGGTCGTCGTCAGTGCCGGTGCCCGGGAGGCGAGCCTCGGCCCCCGCGGCGTCAACGGTGAGCTCAACGACCTGCTCTTCCCTCTCCAGCACGGCACGCTGTGGTACGCGGGGATCGAGGTCCTGCCCCCGCTGCTCGTCCACGGAGCCGACCGCGTGGACGAGGCCGCATACGCCTTCCACGCGAACGTCCTGCGCCAGCGCCTCGAGGACCTTCCGCACACCGGACCGCTGCCGTTCCGCCACCAGAACGGCGGCGACTACGACGAGGACCTGGTCCTGCGACCCGAACTCAACCCGCACGCCACGGGGACCGCCGCCCACTACCGCACCGAGAGCTGAGAGGGAGTCAGCGGTCCTCGACAAGGAGGCCGTCGAGCTCGACAAGCTGATCGGCAAGACCGCGACCAGGGACGACATGAAGGGGTTGAATGAGCTACTCAGCCTCGTCAAGCAGGCCGAGCATCCCTTCCCCGACATCCCCTTCGGCACCGTCGTCGCCACCATCGAGGCGTACGAGAAGACCGCGATCACCCAGGAGTGCGCCAAGAAGCTCACCAAGGTGCTCACCAACAAGAAGTACGTCGGCGAGGCCCTGAAACTCTCCCACGAGCAAGGAGCCCGCATCGCCGACATCCGGTCCGCGATCGACACCGCCCAGCTCACCATCCACCGCAAGCTCAAACGGTGAACCAGGGAGTTCCGTAGACGCCCGGAAGATCGACGCCGTCCACTGCAGCGGCCGATGCACGGCGAAGCAGAAGGCCGCCGCCTTCGAATGGGCCGGGGCACTGGTCACCGGGGCGCCATGAAAGGCAATGGATATTCACGCGATCCGGGCCGCACCTGCCCACGAGCCGATCGCCATGCCGTGAACCGCGAACCAGACCGCCCAGGCGCTTGGTACGCCGAACGTACCCGGCGACCGCCCGTCGTGACCACCGACGCGGTACGCCGACTCACCGCCTACGGACCCGCAGGGACTGCCCAGTTGCACTCCGGCCGACCCCCACGGCGTTCCCCCTAATATGTGTCACTCGACGCCGGCAGCCGCGAGGTGGTTCCGCAGGACGGTCTCAATCTCGGACGAGTCACCTGTGGCAGGCAGCGGTGAGGGAGTCTCTTCTCCCATCTCCATGGCCGCGCTGCTGATGAATCGCACGGCGGCTGGTGAGGGGACGAATGAGTCACGGAGCCACTGCGCGAACAGGGCAGCCTCGTCGGCCGTCACGTTTGCGACGGTGACGTAGGCGTAGTCAGGGGCTGGCATGGCGCCCGTTCCCGTGACCCAGACGTCGTGCGTGATCTCGATGTCGAAGTCCAGCACGTCCACACCTCGCAAGGCGTCGACCCGGTGCTCCAGGACGGCGCCGGGGAAGGATCGCTCAAGGGCGCTGCCGAAGGTGTTCAGGTCGGCCTGCCAGGCCGCCGGGTTGTCCTCGGGCGGGTAGAAGCCGAAGGTGGTTCTCACATTGCGCGGGGTTGACACAAGCTTCCTCGATCTCAGGGGACGTACCGTGCGGAGCCGGTGACGCCGTTCATGGCCATCATCGACTCCCAGTAGGCC
>NZ_JBSFGB010000080.1:0-18251 GCF_053596375.1 Streptomyces sp. NPDC001709
CCACGAACACGAGACCAACCACTACGCTCAACACCAGCCCCAACCGGCGGCTGGAGCCAACACATAGAGCCTCCACCGACCCCGGAGCGCTTCACAGTGCGCAGACCTCTGTGTGCACTAGAGGGCGTCTGAAAAGCCTGTCAGCGGGCAAGTCGCCTGATAGCGGGGTGGTGACGCACTTTGGACGTTCGCCTGGCTGGAACGGTGCCGCCGCCTGTCGAAGGACTACGAGTACCTGCGCGTCTGCTCGGAGAACGCCATCTACCTCACCATGGCCATGCTCCTCGTGCGCCGCCTCGCAAGACCAGCCCGCTGACAGGCTTTTCAGACACCCTCTAGGAATCGCCGGCACGCGCCTTGGAGCCAGGTCTCGTGGTCGAAGCCAACCCGTGCGGACTGGGCCGTTCGGGTGCATCACGGTCCCGTGATGCGTCCGTTCGCAGCGGACGGGCAGGCATACGGGCACGTTCCTGCGAGGAAGGGATTGCGCTGTGCGCCTTGCTCTGATCGTCGTCGATGTGCAGAAGGACTTCTGCGAGGGCGGCAGCATCCCGGTGAAGGGCGGCGCCGACCGGGCCCGCGCCATCGCCGAGATGGTCCAACGCTCCGCCGGCAGCGAGTACGCGCACATCGTCGCCACCCGCGATCATCACATCGACCCGGGCGACCACTTCTCCGACCACCCCGACTACCAAAACTCCTTCCCCGTGCACTGTGTGGCCGGCAGCGAGGGAAGCACCTTCCACCCGCACTTCGCGCCGACCGCCGCTTCCGGTGCCGTCGACGAGGTCTTCTACAAGGGTGCGCACTCCGCCTCAAAGAGTGGCTTCGAGGGCACGGCCGAGGACGGCACGTCCCTGGCCGACTGGCTCCACGCGCGCAGCGTCCGCGACGTCGACGTCGTCGGTATCGCCACCGACCACTGCGTGAAGGCCACCGCGCTGGACGGCGCGAAAGCCGGCTTCGCCGTACGCGTCCTGCTCGACTACACCGCCGGCGTCGCCACCGACACCACCAACCAAGCCATCGAGGAACTACGCCAGGCCGGAGTCGCACTCACCGGTCAACCCGTCGTCCTCGACGCATGACGTCTACGGAGACCCCAGAGTAAGCCCCCACCCGGCCACTGGGGACGACGGCGCGCATCCCGCTCTTGTCCGGAACCGGCACCTCACCAACGCGGAAGCGGGCGATGACCCACTCCTTCCATTTCCGCTCGGCCACGGCCAGCTCGGTGTGGATATATTCGGTCTTCTCCGGCAGTTCGGGGACGCGGAGGGTGCGGCGCATGGAGCGCCACCGATCCGTTCCGGTGTACCCGGCGGCGGTTCGGGCGTCCAAGGTTCGCCGAGACGATCATCGGCTCGGAAAGCTGGCTGACAGCACCGCTGCGCCGCACGATTCCGCCGCCGGACGGCGCCATCACGCCAATGCCCGATATCTGAGGCTGCTTCGCGGGACTTTTCCGTCCTTCCTCCCGTTGTCCACGGCGACGATCACGCCCGCACCGTTCGTCGGGTGCAGGCGGTGCCACGCGCCAAGAAGGGACACCCCTGCCGCATGAGCACGCACCACCTGGGCCGGGCGGCCGCCGTACTGGCCGCCGCTCTCGCCCTGACCACGGCCACTACCGGGCTCACCGCGTACGCCGCCGACCCCTCCGACACGGCGGGCAGGCACACCAGCGTCATGCGCAGCGGTGGCGGTGCGGGGCAGTGCGACGACGACCCGTACGGCTGGGAGCGCGACGGACTGTGCCTGAACGCCGCGGACAACCGCAAGGTCGACGCGTACCTTGCCCGGGCCCGCGCGGCGGAGCCGTCGATCAGCCGCGATGTACAGGCTGCCGCCGACCTCAGCCAGGCCGAGGTCGTCGGCTTCGACTACCGCCTCAAGTCCCCCGACTCCCTCAAGCGAAAGGTCGCCACCGACCTCAAGGAGCATCCGGAACGCAACACCGACGCCGTCCTGGCGCGCCTGAGTGACGCGGTGCGCTACACCCTGCAATGGCCTGAGGACCGCTACGTCGCCGGTGTCACCATCGCCTCGGATTCGCTGTCCGCCTGGGGCAGTGACACCACGAAGTGGTCCAACACCTGGGGTCGGGAGAAGGGCTACAAGGGACTCAACACGGGGTGGCGCGCACCCGGATCGCGGCAGCTGTTCGAGGTGCAGTTCCACACCCCGGCGAGCAAGCTCGCCCAGGAGGAAACGCACAAGCTGTACGAGGAGCAGCGGCTGCCGTCGACCAGCCCCGAGCGCAAGAAGGAGCTACAGGACCAGCAGGACGCGATCTTCGCCGCAGTACCCGTCCCGGACGGCGCTCCCGCCATCGCTCCACCTGCCACTCGTCTTGCGCCAACAGCCTGACGCCTGCTGCGCAGCCCCGGCCGCCTGCCCGGGGCTGCCCTCAGTCCCCCCGCGCCACCCGCTGACCCAGCATCTACGAAATCCGTCCCAAGGATAATCCGCCCACCTCGTCGCTGAGTCGGAGCCGTGACGGGCCGCGGGCCGACCAGCAGCGGGACCGGTCCAGGCTCAAAGAGATCGGTTACTCGGTGACCCGCAAGCCCTTTCCTGAAGCTGCCCGTAGAAAGCCATAAGCGCCGGCGGACTCGCCGCGGACCGCGCGGATCCTCGCCACCAAGAACCGGTCCTCGCGCAGTGGTGTCGCCCTGCCACTCGTCCGACGAGTCCTCGCGCTGGTCCTCACCACGCCGCTCAAGTCCGAGAAGAGGCGAGAGTTATCGGGTTCTGAAACGGCGGTAGAGGTTTCGGGCCACGTATACCCCTGGACCGCCGAAGCCGATGATGTCGACGCGTCCGTCACCGGTGATGTCGGCCAGGTAGCGGGGGTGGCGGTCGACTCGCCAGGCGCCGGCGACGTCGTTGTAGCCGAAGCCGCGGCATACCAGCTGGGCCTGGTCGAACCGGCCGTCGCCGCGGTTCTGCGACACCCAGACCCCCTCGTCGCCGAAGCCGACAATCTCCTCGACGCCCCCGCCTACGCGCAGCTGGTCGGCTGACCCTGCTGCGCGGCACCACCGCCGGACGCCATGGCGCCGCGGCCATGAATTAATCGGCTCACAGCCCGCACACTGGCTGAGGCTTCCCAGAGCTTCGGCCAGTCGCGACTGGGACAACGGATTCGACACGACACCTCCAGCCAATCCGGCGTGTGCGTAGTTCGATTTCCGCGGCAGTTCCAGTGCCTCCCGAAGTCCCCGTCGACGACCTCCCGCCAGGCCCGTTCAACGTCGACGGTGGGTACAACATCGGGGTGCCGATAGACGGCCAGGAACCGGACGTTCTCCAGCAACGTCAGCCCTCCCGACCAGATCTCGTACTCCCAGCCGCGGCACTCGACCAGATGTCCCGCCCAGGCCAGCGCCTTTGGACCCTTGGGGAGGCAGGCCCGGAAGCACCATCCCGGCGTACGAGGCGAACACGCTTCCTAGCATTCCACTGATGACCGGCGAGTTGAGGATGCCGGTGACCGAGGCTCCCCACGGAAGTTGTCGACGTTCCGGGAATTCGCCGAACATCCCCTTGTCTTGCTGGCCAGAACCCTGCGTAAGGTCGCGCCGGAGGGCGGTCTGCTGCGACCAGAGGCGCGACCGGAAGTGCGACCAGGGGCGCGACCCCGGTGGCGCATCCGCCCCATCTCGTGGGAGGCGGGGCGGAAGGCGACAGGTCCTGCACCCTGACGCCGGCATGCGGGGCGGTTGCCGTCGCGAGGCGTTAGTCGCAGGTGTTGAGCATCTCGGTGAGCTTGGTCTTCTCAGGCGGCGTGATGCTCAGTCCGTACAGGTGCTTGATGTCGGTCCAGGCCCGTGAGTAGGTGCACCAGTAGTCCTTGTTCGGGGGCGCCCACTGGTCCGGTGACTGGTCGCCCTTGGAGCGGTTGGAGGCGGCGGAGACGTCGATCAGCTGCGAGTGGTCGAGGTCGTTGGCGAACTTCTTACGCTTGTCGGTGGTCCAGGTTCGGCGCCGGAGCGCCAGGCGTTGGCGAGGGGGACCATGTGGTCGATGTCGACCTTGGAGGCGGCATCGAGGGTCTTGCCGTCGTAGGGGCTGTACCACCTCCCCGTGGTAGCCCGGCACATCGAGTCCTGGGTGACGTCCCGGCCGTCGCGGGAGAGGACGACTTCCGGGTGTCGCAATCCCCCGTACTGCCTGATCCAGTGGGGAATTTCGCCCGCGAGTAGCCGGCCATCGAGTGCGGGGCGTCGATGGTGAGTTCGCCGAGTTCCTTCAGGGCGACGTCGGTGGCCGGCGGCTCGGGCAGGTCACGCCGCACGACCGTGGAGGCGGCCGTGGTTGTGGGGGCGCAGCGTATGCGGGCGCGAGGGTTGCCGTGACGAGGAGGGAAAGGCACGTCAGGGCCAGAATGGCGGCGCGGCGTCGCACGGATGAAATGATCACGAAGGCATCAACTACCGGAGCTGGCCGCGGTGTTGTTGCTTTGTCGCCCGGTCGCGGCATGGCGCTGCACAAAGTGGACACGCAGAACCGTTCCGCCGGCCTGGCGGCCTCCTGCTACCGGGTGACGCTGCGTGGATCAGCCAGGGTTGGTGAGTGCGAGCAGCTAGGCTCGGGATGCGGATGATCACTCGGCGCGAGGAAAGAGGCTGTGCCTCATGAACAACGACGGCGCCAAGACAATCCCTGAGCGACTCATCGACACCGTGGAGGCCGGGCCCGGTGGCGCCATGACCGACGAGGTCGGAGTCATCACCGGCGAGCTGACCGTGGCCACGACCCGGCTCACTGGTGGAAGGGCCCAGATCGCGATCCAGTACACGGGCGCCGAAGAGTGGTACACACTCACCGGCAGCCCCGCTCCCCTCCCCTCCCCTCCCCTCCCCTCCGGTGAGTTGAACGCTCTCCATCAGGATGTGCTCGAGCGTGTCCGTCACGGCGATGGCGCCGAAGCCCCGAACAAACAGCGGGCAGGTGCATGCGCGGCATCGTCGGTGCGCACCGCAGCATCGGGTGCCCGGCATCGGGTGCGCTCAGTGGCCGGCTTCTCGGCCGCGGTGCGGTGCGGGCTGCTGTGGGCGGTGCATCTGCTGGTCGTTCGGGCGCACCGGGTGCGCTCCATCGGCATCGTCCTGTGCGGCGTAGCGGTCCGTGCGAGCGCGGGAGTCGTCGGCCGCTTTGGTGAACACATCCTTCAGGTGGCGCAGCCGCTCGGCCGTGACATCGAGGGCTTCCACATCCGTGCGCGACCTCCTCAGGCTCGCAGCGCCGTCAGGTCGACCGCCTCCCGAGATTCGGCCTCCGGCCCCTGGTCATCGTGCTCGGGATCGACGGCCGGGGGCGCGAGCAACTGCTCGGGCATCGCCGCCTGTTGGTGGTTGAGTCGCCCGATCAGGGTGCCGTCAGGGTCGTAGCAGTGCACCCCGTCGTCCATCGCGGCCGCCCAGAGCCGGCCACCGTCGTCGAAGCGGAGGTTGTCGAAACGGGCGTTCTTGCGGCGTGCGGCGTCGGCGAAGACCTTGCCGTCGGAGAGCGTGTCGTTATCCCGTACGTCGAAGACCCGGATGCAGCCGGCCCGGGTGTCGGAGACGAAGAGCTCTCGCCCGTCGGCCGAGAAGACCAGGCCGTTCGGCGCCGTGAAGCAGTCGGCTACCAGGCGTACTTCACCATTGTCCGGGTCGATCCGGTAGACATTGTTGGCGCCGATCGCGCTCTCGGCGCGGTAACCCTCGTAGTCGCTGGTGATGCCGAAGTCCGGATCGGAGAACCAGATGGAGCCGTCCGACTTCACCGCTGCGCCGCGTTCGGGCTGTTTAGCCGCTTGCCCCGCCAGCGATCGGCCAGCACCGTGACAGTGCCGTCATGCTCGGTTCGTGTCACCCGGCGGTTGCCCTGCTCGCAGGTAATTAGACCATGTCCTACATGGCGGTTGGTCGTTGGGCTGCGTATGGGGCGGGGTACGTGGAGTTGGATTGTTCCGGACGGCTTGTGGGAGATCGCCAAGCCGTTGATTCCGGAGGATCGGGTGCGGCCGCAGGGCGGCGGTAAGCAGAACACACCTGATGAGACGCTGTTCGCAGCGATCATCTACGTGCTGGTCAGCGGCTGCGCATGGCGGGCCTTGCCGCCGTGCTTCGGGATATCGACGTCGACCGCGCACCGCCGGTTCATGATCTGGTCGCGAGCCGGCGTCTGGGGCCGTCTACACGAAGCGGTCCTGCACCAACTCGACGATGCGGGCCTTGTCGACGTCTCCCGTGTGGTCCTCGACTCCGCCCACGTCAGGGCTGAAAAAGGGGCGAACACACAGGTCCGAGCCCCGTGGACCGGGGCAAGCCGGGTTCCAAGATGCACGTCCTGTCGGACGCGAACGGACTGCCCCTGGTCGTCGGTGTCTCGGCCGCCAACGTCCACGACAGCGAAGGCCTGAAGCCCATGGTCGCGGGTATCCAAACGCAACACGACCCGCATCGAGGCCGTCACTTCAAACCCAAGCGGCTTCACGCCGACAAGACCTACGACATCCCCCACCTGCGGAAATGGCTGTGGGGCAAGCACATCGGCGTCCACATCGCACGCAAGGGCACCGAGTCCAGCGAACGCTTAGGGCGACGCCGGTGGGTGATCGAACGGACCGTCTCCTGGCTGTCCGGATACCGCAGACTCAGCCCCCGCTACGAGCGCCATCCCCGTAACTACCTGGCCTTCCTCGGACTTGCCGCAGCCCTTTGCTGCTACAAGCGGCTCCTCAAACTCACCATGTAGGACACGGTCTAAGCCGGCCTTGGCAGTCAAGAGTGTTGCCGTTGGTGTGCCCGGCACAGCGGCGGAAGACGCTGACGGCACCGGTCTCCTCGTCCCAGCGCAGCATCCGGTCGTTGGGGATGTCACTCCCTCCAAGCAGGAAGGTAGATCGGCCCCTCGGCCCAGCGGCAACCGGTGTACAGCACCTCCAAACCGTCATCGCCGTTCATGCACCGCCCCGTACGGAACCGGTCGTCGAGCATCTCGTACAGCGCAGGGCGCCCGCTGGTCACGGGTCCCCTATTCACAATTATGCCGAATCCTCTTCGGCAAATTGTGGAGAATGCAAGATGATCTATGGTCTATGCAAGGACATTCCGAATGGAGAGTTTTGGATCACATTTGATCGTGCCCTGCTGGCGCAGCTTCAGCAGGACGCTACCCGGTCCTACGCCGCGCTGGGGAAGGCCGTGGGCCTGTCCGCCGGTGCGGCTCATGAGCGCGGACTTCGCCGCGCTCTCCGAGATCCTGGAGGCGCACATCATCGCCGGCAACGCCTCGGCGCTGGTGAAAGTCAGGACCACGACCACCGAGCAACTGCAGGACGTGTTGGCCGGATCTACGCCATTGACGGAGTCAGCGGGACCCAGGCGACGGTTGTGCCGGAGACATTCTTCGAGCGGCCGGTCTCCCCGCAGGCCGCCAATCAGACGTGATCTCTCGGTGATCTCGCCGACCTGGTTATAGCGGTAGTTGGCCACGTCCAGGGCAGTGGTGGACGTCTGCAGCATGCTCGACGAACTTCGCGACAGCCGACTCCCATCGTTTCCCTGCGGCACGCCCAGACGCAGGTGATGGATACCATCACGGGTACGCACTGGGCGGCCTTCGTAGTGCAGAGCTGGTCGACTTGTGATGAGTGGCCAGTGCTGGTGTCGCCTCAGGTGGCTGCGAGGATGTCGAGGACCGAGATCACCGTGGTGCCGGGTGCCATGCCCTTCGGGGGATGTGGGCCGTACGCCAGCTTCGCGGGGATGACCGCGAGGATCCGACTGCCGACCCGCTGGCCGACCAGGGCGCGGTCCCAGCCCGCGATGACGTTGCCCCGGCCGATCACGACGGGCAGCGGGCCACCGTCCGCGTGGGAGCTGAGGAAGAGGTCCGCCTCGTCCTTGCCGCGAGCGGTCTCCCAAGCAGCCGAGGAATGCTGGAGGACCAGGGTCTGCCCGGCCTTCACCACCGGACCGGTGCCGTCCACCAGGCGCTTGACGACCAGGCCCTTGGGGCCCGCCTGGTCGGGCACGGACACGGTCGCGGTGCCGTCGGCCTCGTTCATGTGCACCTCGGGCAGTGCATCGGAGACCGAGTGCTGCTCGCCGGGGACGATGGCGTGGGCTCCGATGACGTTCATGATGTCGACGGCAAACACGACGGTGTCCTTGCCGGTGACATGGAGCTGCGCGCTGCCGGTCGTCCCGTACGCAGCTGCCGGGGGTGCGACGACCAGGATTCGGCTACCGGCGCGCTGGCCCTGCACGGCCCGGTCCAGGGCGGGCAGCGTCGCGCCGCGCCCGACGGCGAACACCTGCGGCCGGGCCCCTTTGCCGTACGAGCCGGGAAGCGTCTTGCCGGTGCGCCACACCTTGGCGGTGTAGCGGACGACCGCGATGTCGCCGACGTGTGCTGCAGCTCCCCGCCCCGGCGTCTGCGGCGCGACAACGAACTTGCCGCTCGGCGCGGACTTCGGAACCGAGATGGTGGCCCGGCTCCCAAACTGCCCCGAAACGGTAGGCAGTACGGCATCCGTGCGTACCACGGCAGGCACCGCCGCCTTCGCGTGCACCGGCACCGAAGGGGCCGCTAGGGGTCGGTGCCAGCCGTCCGGCCGCTGCCGATCAGATGAGGATTCGCTGCTGCATCCCACCAGCAGGAGGGCTGGCGCTATCAGCAGCGCGGCAAGACGACGCATCGATCTCCACTTCAAAGATTCCGACCGTTTCTCAAAGCTGGAAGCAGCCAGGACGAGTAACGTTTACCGGCCACTTATGACATACGAAATGAAGGCCACGGAAGCGACCAGGGCCATGAGCAGCCTGACGGGCCCATGCCAGGAGCGGCCTTTTCGGTCCAGGACTTCGACGAGTGCGGCAGCGATCCACACACCCACCAAGGCCCCGTACGAGAACCCAGTGAAGCCTTGCACTGTGCGTCCCCTCCTTTCTTTCGGACGAATCCTCTTGAGGTGAACAGCGGTGGCAGGCAGGCACGCCTCTTCCTGCACGCTTGCCTGCCACCGCCGGTATCAGTCAGCTACCTGTAGTGCCTGTACATGTATTCCTCGAGCTCTCTTGCATGCGCAGCTGCTCTCCTTGCCGCACGCCAACTTGCGTAGCGCCCCCATCCGGCGCGTATCAGGCCGCCCCAAGTGGCGCCGAGGGCAGCTCCCTTGTAGCCACTGTTCATGTATCGCCAATAGCCGCTGTAGTGACGTCTCTTGTGACGATGACTCCAGTAATAGGAGCCCGCTCCCACGGCTGCACCTGCGATCACGACGCAGGCGCCCGCACCGACAACGGTTGCGAAGGCAATTCCGCAGCCCACGCCTGCGGCGAATCCTGCGATGAACGTCTTGTGGTGGTGGGCCCAGTGCCTGGCGTGGTGATAGCCCCAGCAGACGAAGCCGAAGCCACTCCAGCACCGTCCATCGAGATCGAACTTGTTGATGGGATCGGCGTAGACGTAGTCGTAGGCGTTGGCGCTACCGCCCGGGACCGGGTCCACCTGGAGGAAACGCCCGGCGGTGGGGTCGAAGAGACGGACGCCCATGAGGGTGGCAGCCGTGACGGTTTCGCTGGAGCGTTGCTTGGCGCCGAGCCACCCGTAGCGGGTTGCGGTGGTGCCGGTCTCGAGGTTGCCGTACTCGTCGTAGGCCGACGCGACGACGGGCTTGGTGGTGTCCAGGGGGAGCTGGACGGTGACGTCGCCGTGGATGTCGGTCAGCTGCAGGACCGTGTTGCCCGTGGCGTTGGTGGTGGCGTCGAGGCCGCCGCTGCTGCCCTGGACGTTGCGTGTGATGGTGCCTGCGGTGTCCTCCTGGATCCAGTCGGGGCTGTCGCCGTCGTTGCCGTAGTGGTTGGTCTTGGTGCCGGTCTGGGTCCAGGTGCCGGCGTTGTTGGTCTCCGTCGTCCAGGCCGCCAGGCGCTGGGCGGCGTCCAGGGTCCAGGTCTGCCGGCTGGTGCCGGAGGTCTGCTGCTGGACCAGGTCGTTGGTGTAGTAGGCGATGGTCGCGCCGGATGCCTGGGTGGTGGTGCGGCCGAAGGCGTCGTAGACGATGCCCGCGTTCACCAGCCGGTCGGCGCTGTCGTAGTTGTTGGTGGTGCTGGTCGCACCGGTCGAGGTGCACGCGGCTCCGGCGACGCTGACGCTGGTGGCGAGGCCGGTGCGGTTGGTGTTGTCGTCGAAGGTGTAGCCGCGGCGGGTGCAGGTCCCGTCCGGGGCGGTGTCGTCGGCCTGGGTCAGGCGGCCGGTGTTGTCGTAGGTGTAGCTGCGGGTGTAGGTCTGGCCTCCGGTGTCGGTGTCGGTGACGGTCTGGCCGAGGATGGAGTGGTCGGCGGTGTCGGAGGCGACGACGGTGCCGTCGCTGTCCTTGGTGTAGACCCGGGAGGTCTGCGCGCCGGTCTCGTCCTGGGTGACGGTGAGGGTGTAGCCGCCGGGCAGCTGCTCGGTGGCCAGCTCACCGTCCGCGTCGTAGGTGGCGTTGAAGGTGCCCGCGACGGAGTCGGTACGGGAGGTCTCCACACCACGCGGGTCCTTGGTGGTGTCGTACGCGTACGTGGTGGTCGACGGAGCGGAGTCGGTCACCTTGGTGGGGCGGCCCAGCGCGTCGTACTGGGTGGCAGCGGTGTTGCCGTTGCCGTCGTTGTAGGAGATCTCCCGTCCCAGCATGTCGGTGACATGCGTGATGGTGTGGCCGTTGGAAGTGATGGTGGCGGTGTCACCGTTGTCCGGGTCGTACGTGGTGGTGACGTCCGGCACCGCCGTACCGACCCCGCCGGTCACCGACACCAGGGTCGGACGGCCGCTCGCGTCAGCGGTGGTCGTGGCGGTGCGAGTGACACCGTTGGCGGTCTCGGTCACCTTCGAGGTGTTGCCCCACCGGTCATACTCGACCGTCTTGGTCGGCAGTTGGGTGGGGTTGGTGCCGCCGAGGGTGATGGCACCGGCAGGACCCGTGGAGCACACCAGGTCCGCCCACTCGGGGCGCCCGTTGCACGCGCCCGTGCCTGTCGCCGAGTAGTAGGTGGTCACCGTTGCACCCGCGTCGTTGCCGTTCGACTTGGGCAGCGTGGTCTTGGTGACCCGGCCCTGGGCATCGTACGTCGTGGTCTTGACGAGGTTCAGACCGCCCGGGTCCTCCGTCGTGGAGGTGGGCAGGCCCTTGACCCAGTCGTAGGCCGTCTTCGTGGCGCGGGTGTCGCCGTCGGACGGGTAACCGTCCACGTAGGCGCCGATGGTAACCGTGGTGGGCTGGTTGGACACGGTGGCCGTACCGTCGGTCGGGCGGCCCTCATCGTACGCGGTGACGGTGTGCTGGCGCGCCGCCACCTCACTGCCGGCCGGCAGGTCGGTGCCACCCGTGCCGGCGTGCAGTATGCCGGTCAGTGTGGTCATGTGCAGCGGGCCGAAGCTCTCCAGCTCGCGCTGGCCGTCGCTGGAGTACACATGGGTAGTGGACAGCCGCTCCGCGCGGTCCGCCGTGGACAGGCCGTTGATCCCGAGCAGGGTCAGCTCGGTCAGCCCCGAACCGCCGGTGGAAAGCGCCAGCTCCCGGTTGCCCGCGGTCAGTTCGCGGACCGGGTTGCCCAGGTGGTCGTACTCGGTCACGCTCAGGTGCCCGCCCGGCGTGGCGCTGTCGACCTCCCGACCGGACGCGTCGGCGTACGAGATCGAGGCGCGGCCGTAGCTCCCCGAGGCCAGGGCCGACCCGGTGTTCGACGCGGGCACGGCATCCGGCGGGAAGACGGCGGTCGCGTCGGTGGGCACGTCTGTCTGGCCCCAGGCCGCGACGTCGGTGGTGCCCGCTGGGATGGGGGCGTTGGAGCCGGTCAGCGGCACGTCATAGACCACGCTGGTGGTGGCCGTGCCGCCGTCGGTCTGGGTCTTCGAACCCGCCACCAGCGTCGGCCGCGAGGCGGCCAGCAGCATGCCGGGCCCCGCGGTCGCCGCGTTGCCGGCCGTGCCATAGGTGAAGGTCCACGGCAGCTCACCGGGCGGCGTCAGGGTGGCGACGCGGCCGGCGCTGTCGTAGGTGTAGGCGGTCTTCAGCGCCGGCGAGATCCGCGGGTCCCAGCTCTCGCGCAGCCGACCGGAGTCGTCGTACGCGTACTGGGCGATCACGGTCGCGGTCGCGGAGGACGCACCCGGGTCGGTGGCCCACAGCTTGATCTGCGCCACCTGCCCCGTGTAGTCACCGAACACTGAAGACGTGGCCGTCGTGGAGGTCGCATACACGTACTCCAGGACGCGGCAGCCCTTGGTGGAAGGCGTCGTGGCACAGGTGGCAGACGCCACCGCCGAGGTCGGCGCGATCACATACTTCGGACGGGCCAGCGTCAGCGAACCGTTGACGACCTTCTCCGAGACCACCGTGGTGGTGGAGTTGTCCGTCGGCAGATAGGTGGTGGACACCTGCCAGGTGGTGGCAGCGGGGTCGACCTTCGCGAACGTGGTCGTCGTACCGCCGGTGTCCTTCAGGGTGAACGAACCGGTCAGGGACCCGGTCAGGGTGAGGTCCTCGGCACCCGGCTCGCTCTTCCAGCCGCCGGCAGAGGTTGCGGTGAAACCGGTCTCGTCGCCGTCCACGCCGACGACCGCCACCGAGGTGGACGAGGTCTGGCGGAGATAGGCGTAATCGGAGTCGGTGGCCTCCGCGGTGGTGCCGGAGGTCCACTGCGGGCCGAAGATCGCCACCTGGCCCTCGGCATCCGCGCCCGCGGTCGGCTTCCGTGACGAAGCCGTACGCGACACACTCATGCCGAACGCCGAGGCATCCGTCGCCGACAGCGTGTAGTCACCCGTCAGGTCATTGACCGAACCCGGACCGACCCCGTCCGACGGCGCGGTGCCCGCATTGCGGTCCACGGTGACCGACGACGACGGCGAGTACCCCGTCGTCGTGCCGTCGGTGAACGCGGCACGGATGTCGACCGGGCCGTCCTCGGTCAGCGACGTGGTGATGTTCCACGTCAGCGCGGGCGGCGCGCCACTGGGGGCGGCCAGCGGCCAGGCCGTCACAGCCGAACCGTCGCTGTTCTTCGTGACGTCCGCGAGCGGCACGTTGTGCCAGCTGTCGGTCTCACCGCGGCGGTACTGGTACGTGACACCGGTGTAGGTGGGCTTGCCGGTCGCGGCCAGGGCCACCCTGCGCGCGGGCCGGTCGCCGTCGCCCGGGCTCAGCAGCGCGGCACCGTCCGCACCTACGCCGAAGGAGTACTTGGTGTTGGTGGCCGACAGGTTTCCGCCGGAGTCGATGGTCTGGGCGTACAACGTGTGCCAGCCGTCGGCGGGGGTGATGGTGATGTTGAGCGGGTCGCCGCCGTTGCCGTCGACCGTGTCGTACACGCTCTGCTTCATCGCCGGGTCGTCCAGGCCCCACTTGAAGCCCTGTCCGTCCGTCGACGTCGTGTCGAGGGTGCAGCTCACCGAGCCGGGCGCCTTCGCCGACCAGGTGTCCTGCGGATACGAGGAGCAGCTGACGCTGGGTGCCGCGGGCAGCGCCGTGTTCAGCACGAACGGGGTGTACCCGGTCCAGGACCCGTAGTCGGTGGAGTCGTAGCCGCGCACCCGGAGCCGCAGATGCGAGCCCGCGGGGAAGGCGTTGGCCGACGGGACGGCCAGGGTGGCCGTGGACCCGGACGCCACACCCGCGCTGGTCGCGGTGTACGTGTACGTGGTGTCGGCGTAGGCGGGGTCCGGGGTGATCTCGAACTGGGCCTTGACCGTGCCACCGTCCGCGTCCGTCACCTTCGCCGACAGGGTCGGCGTCAGCGAGGTCACGTACCGCTTACCGTTGTACGCGTTCACCGTCGAGGGCGAGACCGCGGCAGCAGTCGGGACGCCCGGGTAGGAGTTGTAGGTCACCACCAGCTTCGGCGCGTACCCGGACGTGGAGTAGTTGGCCGAGCGGAACCGGCGCCAGGCGGTGGAGTCGGTCTCGTTGGCGCTGGCTACGCGCAGACCGTAGTTGGTCGCGCCGTTGGCCCAGTCCTGGACCATGCCCGTCAGGCCCCAGTTCGACCAGGCTGCCGGGCAGGAGGAGCTGTAGCCCCAGTGGCCGGTGTTGGTGGCCCTGTTGGTGGCGGTGACGGTGGGCTGGGCACCCCAGGTGATCGACGACGAGGACCACGACGAGGTGATCCGTGAGGCGTCCGTGGTCGCACCGCTCGTCGCGCATGTCGACGAGTAGTAGTTGTACAGCGACATCGTCGCCGACTGGATGTGCTTGCCCGCGAACGGCGACACATCGAACTTCAGATACGACCGCGCCACGTCCGCGCCCGCGTCGTACGTACCCGACTTCAGCTCCTCGGAGGAGACCTGCGAGTCCGGGTAGCCGGGGGTCTGCACCCACGTGTCCGTCGTGACCGCCAGCGTGGACGTCGGGTCCACAGTCACCGGATAGGTGAGGGCGGGATCCGCGAGGAACTTCGGGTCCGGGGTCAGCACGAGGGTCTGCGACCCGTCCGCGGCGGTGTCGACCTTCGTGGCCACCCGCGCCCGGTGCGCGGACTCACCCGAACGCCGGTCCAGGGAGGCGTCCCACATCATGGGCGCCGGAGCCTCGGCCACCAGCTTGCCGGACGCGTCCTTCATCAGCAGGTGCCCGGAGTGGGCCTGGGACAGCTTCAGGCCGTCCAGGTGCAGCGGGATCCGGTACGAGACCGGGCCGTTGGGCCTGCTCGCGAGGATCACGTCCTCGGAGAAGCCCTGCTTGAGCGCAGTGACCTTCAGGGTCTGGCCGGAACCCAGGGCGTAGGAGGCCGTGGCCCCGGACACCTTCGGTGCGGGCAGTTTGTCCTGCCAGCCCATGGCGAACCGGGTCCTACCCCGGGCGACAGAGGCCAGGTCGCTGTCGCCGCCGCCGGAGACGGCGATGTCGGCGACGGCCTCCTTCGGCTTCAGGCCGGCACCCGTGCCCGTGAGCGAGGTGTCAATGTCGTGCCAGGTGCCGTCCCGCTTGACCCGTATCGGACTGGCGAACGACTCGGTCTGCATCGAGCCCGAGGGCAGGACCCAGGTCGTCGTGTCCGCGGTCCGCTCCGACAGCACCTCGATCCTGCGGTGCTGCAGCCGGGCCATCAGCATGGCCGAGGCCTCGTCGTTCGCCTGAGCCGCACCCAACGGCTTCTTCGCCTTGCCCGAGACGGCGGCGGCGGAGCCGGTCCTGCCCATCGCGACGGCCTCGCCGGTCGCGTCCAGCACCAGCGCCGCCTCGGTCAGCATCGCCAGCGACAACGCAGCGGCGATTCCCATACGCCGCCGGGACCGTCTGGGTATGCGGGCTTTAGCCGTTCTTGGCCACGCTCTTAGGCGTGCGTGAATCATCTGCAACTCCTGTTGCAACAGAGGTGCTGAGCCGTGGGGGGCGATCACATGATTCACATGCACGCGAGCGGCATCTTTACTCGGTCGAGGAAATTCCAACTCCTGGCAAAGAACCCAAGGTCAGATGCCTGTTGTGGGCGGATTTAGAGATTCCTGTTGCATGCATGCCGCGACTCTCTCGCGAAGGGGTGATACCCAGCCAGCCTGGCTGAATCTACTAGGTGGGCGGATTGCCCCCTTTACGCGAGGCCTTCGGGCTTTGCTGTTTCTTGAAGGAATATGTGGACAAGCGGGAGTAACCGATGGTGTCGGCGGTTACTTCACGCCGACTGCCGATGAAACAAGCCGTGATGCTACGCGCGACCGCCGCGGACCCTCCCGGGTGCTCGCCGCTCCTCCTCGCCCCGAGCGGCCGAGGGTCTCCCGTTCGGCCCACCCGGGGTCGCCGACTCGCTGGCGGATCCGGCCCGCCCCTGTCCCGAAGCGGAGGACGTCCTGGGCCGCTCAACTTGTCCTACCGTTCTAGCGCGGGCCCACGCCGGTCATTCGTGCAGGCCGTGACGACCACGGACACCCGGCTCTACGGGCAGGCGAGCGCAAAGGCTTGGGACCGACTGGCACCCGCGACTGACCCGCCAAGGGGCATGGCTCGACCACGACGTCATCGAGGGAACCGTCATCCGCCTGGTCGTCGAGAAACTGCCCAGCGGCAGGGTGAACAAGCCGGTCTGGTTCTGGTGGTCGGGCACCAGCGCCTCCGCGGCAGACGTCGACCGATGCTGGCAGTCCTTCCTCCGTCGCTTCGACATCGAGCACACGTTCCGCCTGTTCAAGCAGGCCTCCGGGGGACCAAGCCCCGCCTTCGCAGCTCGAAGGCGGCCGACCGGTGGACCTGGCTGGTGATTGCCCCTACGCCCAGCTCCGGCTCGCCCGCCCGCTGGCGACCGACCTCCGGCGCCCCTGGGAGAAGCCGGCCGAGCCGAACAAGCTCACCCCTGCTCGCGTCCGGAGAGGGTTCAGAAACCCGTGCGCGAAGGCTGGGAGGCTGTCGCACGACTTCGTCCCTTCGGCAGTCAAGAGCGATTCGTTGTTCGCTTCCGGGGAACACAAGGGCGTCGGAATCTTGCCTGGTGGGGCGGAACTTCTTGTCGTACGACCGTGAACGTGACCTAGAGATGCCGCGGAATGTACGGGAGTGGCTGCCGCACGAGCACCGGTGCTGGAAGGTGTTGGGCGTCGTCGAACAGCTTGATCTTTCGGCGTTCGAGGACGGCATCCGCGGCGACGGGCAAGGAGGAGCGGCCTACCCTCCTGCGAGCCTGGTCGCCCTGCTCTTGTACTGCTACAGCAAGGGCATACGTTCCTCCCGCCGCATCGAGCAGGCGTGCTCGGGCGACGTGGGCTGCCTCGTCATCACCGCGAACCGCAGGGTGGACCACTCCACCATCGCGCGGTTCGTACGACGCCACCGTGCCGCCTTGGACTCCCTGTTCGTACAGGTGCTGTCGCTGTGCGACCGGCGCGGCCTGGTGGATCTTTCGGCGGTGGCAGTGGACGGTTCGCCGATGGGGGCGAATGCGTCCCGCGATGCCAACCAGCGACTCCAGCGCCTGGAGGAGACCATCTCCCAGTGCGAGAACGAGATCCATGCACTGATGGAGGACGCGCTCGCCCACGCGAGGAGCGCCGAGGCCGATGAGTGGGCCAGGCACGACGGCTGCGAAGACGAACGTGACGACTGGCCTCGCCTGTCCCGGCTGTGTGACCGGCTCACCCGGGCCCATCTGGCCAGGGACAGGCTGCATGAACGTGCCATGCCCTCACCCACCGAGATCCGGATCAAGGTCGAAGCTGCCGAGCGCATGTGGCTCGCGCGGAGAAACGCCTGGCTGCCGAGACCGCAGTTCACCAGGAGAAACTGAAGAAGTACGAAGCCCAGGCACGAGAAGACCGGGCGGCAGGCCGCCGGAGAGCCAACGGACGGCCGCCGGTCCCGGTGGAGCACAAGACCGTCCTTGTCCGGCAGCGGGCCCGGCTGGAGAAAGCACGGGCCTGGCTCGAACGGGCACGCACACCACGACCGGTCCCTTCCCCGGACTCCCGCGCCTGCCTGAGCGACCCCGACTCCCGGCTGATCCAAGGAAAACGCGGCGGCTACCTGCAGGGATACAACATCCAGATCGTCTGCTCCCGCCGCCAGCTCCTCCTAGCCATCGAAGCGCACGACAACTTCTCGGACAGGACGGCTCTGGTTCCGATGGTGCACAAGACCCAGCACAACCACCGGGCCTCAGTACTCCCTGGCGAGATCCAACTGACGATGAGGATCCCGCCGACGGTCACTGTCAGCATGAGGGCCAGGAACACCTGCCCGCCGGTGTCTGCGCCCATGGTTCCCGGGTCCAGGGCGCGTAGCAGACTCATCCACGCCACGCCACGCCCCGCCAGCCGCCGTTCCGTTCGGCCTCGGTGTTGGTGAGCGCCACCACCAGGACGGTGACCAGCGCGATGAGCACAACCGAGGCAAGCGCGAGCCAACTGATCAGTGCCGGCGTTCCCCGGTCCATCGTGCCGTCGAACCAGTACCGAAACCGCCGCCGCAGTCCGCCTCGCCCCACCCAGCCCCCTGACATTCCTGTTGCCGAGCCCGTTGCCCGGGCACACTCGTGAGCAGCGCCGTTGCAGGTGCTCACCGGCCTTGTCCGCGCCGAGCAGGTCGTGGAGGAGATCACCCCTGCGCCCTACACCGCGGTTCTGGCGCCGCCGTTGTGCCGCACGCCAAGTCAACGACACCGCTACACCCTCCACCACCAGGCTCGGGAAGCATGAAGCGCTCCGGGGTCGGTGGAGGCTCTATGTGTTGGCTCCAGCCGCCGGTTGGGGCTGGTGTTGAGCGTAGTGGTTGGTCTCGTGTTCGTGGG
>NZ_JBSFGB010000081.1:0-18114 GCF_053596375.1 Streptomyces sp. NPDC001709
GGTGAGCCCGCCCCCTTGCGGATACCTCATGTGACCGGCCTACCGCGACAACCACCACTTGTCAGCCACGACATCACGCCAACAAGGTCAGTAACACGCCACCCAGGATCACCGCATGGCCTCACGGGTACCGGTGGAGCGTTCTGTCAGTTGCCGACGGGGCCGTCGGGAAGGCGGTCGGTGAGGTAGGCCGTCAGGTCCGGGGTGTCCGGGGAGAGGAGGTGGCGGACCCAGGCGCGGCGTTCGTGTTCCATGGTCGCCAGTTCCCAGACACAGCCGGCGTACGGGGTGGTGTTGACGGTCCAGTGGGTGATGTCGTCGTCCGGGCAGCCGAGGTAGGGGTCGCCGGCCGCGGCAGTGCGGGCGTGGACGACGTTGCCCCAGACCCAGGTGTACACGCAGAGGTAGAGGGCGCCCATGCCCTCGTGGAGCACCAACCAGCCGGCGGGCGGCATCTCGTCGTCGGGATCGGGCAGCATCGTCGCGGCGGTCGCGTAGGCCGCGTCGACGAGCGGGGCGGCCAACGGACGGTCGGCGTCACGGGTGACGTGGTAGGGCTTGAGCTGCCAGGCGCCGATCCCGACGGGCGGCAGTGCCCGGACGTGCTTGTGGTGGAATGCCATGCAGGGAACGTACGAGGGACCGACTGACATCCTGTGTCAGTCGTGGGGGAATGGGGGCGCTTGCCGTGCGGGCGAGCCGACTGCTGTCGATCGTGCTGCTGTTGCAGAGTCGCGGCCTGATGACCGCGGCCGCGCTGGCCGAGGAGCTGGAGGTGTCCGTCAGGACGGTCTACCGGGACATCGAGGCCCTCTCCGCCTCGGGAGTGCCGGTCTACGGCGAGGGCGGACGAGAAGGCGGCTACCGTCTCCTGGACGGCTACCGCACCCGGCTGACCGGCCTGACCCCGTGCGAGGCCGAGACGCTCTTCCTGCTGGCGCTGCCCGGTCCGGCGGCCGATCTGGGGCTGGCTTCCTACGCCGCGTCCGCCCAGCTCAAGATCGCCGCCGCGCTGCCCGCCGCGGTGGGCGACCACGCGGCACGCATCGGCGCCCGGTTCCTGATCGCCGACGACTCCTGGCGCCCCGCGGCTGCGGACACCGGGCAACTCCCGCTTCTCGCCCAGGCAGTGAAGGACGAGCAAGCGGTCGAAGTCCGCCTCCGTGAACCCGGAGCCGACTCGGAAGAGATCCGGTCGCTGTCCCCGTACGGGATGGTCCTCGACGCGGGCGCCTGGCACCTCGTGGCGGCCCCGATCCCGGGCGACGAGCCGAGCGTCCTGCCGGCGTCCTGGATCGAGGCGGCTGCACCGAGCCTGCACGACTTCCGACCCCCGACCGCCTTCGACCTGCGCGCCTTCTGGACCGCACGGTCGAGCGCGCCACGGCCGCCTCACCGGTCAGCGTGACCCCGGTCGCCTGCGGCTTGGCGAGGTTGTCGTAGGCGGGCTCCGTGCCGGCGTACCGCCGCCGCCCCGGACTCGGGCAGTTCCCCGCCCGGTCCGGGTGCAGGAGAAGGATGGCCGGAAACGATCTGTGCCGGGTGATAGGGCCGTGACTGGCGCCCCCGCGACGCTTGTCCACAGTGCGGTCGAGGGGGCATCGTGCGGAAACCCCGCCCGCCGGTCACACCTGACGGTTGGCCGGCGAACGGACGAGCCGCACCAACGGAACGTCACATCGGGGGTTAGGAAAGATCACCCGGCACCGGCGCCGAAGCCGACCGGCCAGCCCACCCAGGCACCGAGCGCCCAGCCGACCCAGGCGCCGACCGCGCAGCCGACCGACGGCGACTACGGCAACGACCCGGAGCCCGCGGCCATCAACGCGCTCGCGGTACCCCACCCGTACGCGAAGAACATGGCCGTGAACGGCAAGCTCGTCTTCGACGCGCCCGGCACACCGAGCAAGGGCCCGGACGACCCGACCCGGCACTTCACGTGTTCGGGAACCGTGGTCGTCGACCCGGCCCATCCCGGCAAGAGCAACCTCGTCTGGACGGCCGGCCAGTGCGCCCACGGAGGCAAGGGCAGCACGGCCAACAGCGACATCATCTTCATCCCCGGTTACAACACCAGCGGCGCTGTGAGCGGCCGCAAGGGTGCGGATGTCTGGAAGTGGGCTCCGTACGGCCTGTGGGACGGCGCGGACTACGTCACCTCGCCGCGGTGGAAGGCCGAAGGCGACGCGAAGAGTGAGGCGGAGGCGGCTCAGTACGACTTCGCGATCGTGCGGGTCAAGCCGCAGAACGACACCGGCAAGTCGCTGGAGGAGACGGTCGGTGGCGCGGTTCCGGTCTGGTTCGACGCCCGTGCAACCAGCTGAACATCACCGCGTACGGCAACACCGAGTCGCTCGCGCGGGCAGCTGCGGGGCAACTGCCGGCCGGCACCGGGCAGCGGTGGTTGCACCTGGCCGGCCTGGATCTGCCGGACTTCGTCGACGGGCGCCACGCGCCGGGTCAGCCGGAGGCGTCGGGAGGTGAGAGCCAGTTGCTCGAGGCGACCCTCGCCGCGACGGACATCGTGATCGCGTCTCCGTTGTACTGGTACTCGGTGTCGTCGTACGCCAAGCGTTACCTCGACTACTGGTCGAAGTGGCTGCGTACACCGGATCCGGAGTTCAGGGCCAAGATGACGGGGCGCACGATGTGGGGCGTGACCGCCATGGGACACGACGAGGAGGTGCTGGCCCGACCGCTGGAGCTCACCCTCCAGCAGACGGCCGCGTACATGGGCATGCGGTTCGGCGGGGTCCTGCTCGGCAGCGCCACCAGGCCGGGGCAGGTCCTGGAGGACGGGCAGGCCATGACCCGGGCCAAGACGTTCTTCCAGCGGGAAGCGCCCTCGTCCGCTTCCCGCACGAGGAGGAATGACCGACTGACCCGCCCGGCCGGCGCCGATGGCCTGCCTGCGCCGGGCGGGCGGACGTCAGCTGTGGGCGTGGTCTGCGGTGGGGTTCAGGCGGTCGAGTTCGGCGAGACCTTCGCGGGCCTGGGCGGTCAGTGCGCGCAGGTCGTGTTCGCGGGCGATGTCGGCGGCCCGCTGGAAGCAGGTTCGGGCGTCGTTCCAGGCGCCGAAGTGGAGGTGGGTGCGGCCGGTGATCACCAGGCAGGCCGCGAGTGCTTCGTGGTTCCTCGTCCGTTCGTGGATCTCCCGGGCCTCGTCCAGCGCGGCGAGGGCTTCCTCCCGTCGTTCCAGGCCGCGCAGGGCGTCGCCGAGATTGGCCAGGGTGACGGCGGTGTTGTGGAGGTTGCCGTGGTCGCGCCAGATCCGCAGTGCGTGCCGGAACTGGGGCTCGGCCGCCGCGAAGTCCTCCATGAGCAGGTGGGAGACGGCCATCGTGACCACGATGAAGCCCTCATCAGCGATCGCGGGGGCGTACTTGAGGGCTTTTCGGAGGTAGGCGAGGCCCGCCGCGCCGTCCCGCGCTTGGTTGTGGGCGACGGCGAGATTCCTCAGGACATCGATCACGATGTCCGTCCGCTGGATTCTCTCGGCCGCTTCGAGGGAGGCTCGCAGCGCCTCGATGGCCTCCTGGTTGCGGTGGGCCATGCCGTGGATGATGCCGATCCGGGCGAGCATCCAGGCCTGGCCGAGCAGGTCCCCGTGCTCGCGGGCCGTTCTCAGGGCCATGGCCCTGAGGTCGTCGGTCTCGCCGGTCCAGAAGCACATGGTGTCGTATCCGGAAAGGCCGACGGTGATCCGCCAGGCGAGGTCGGGCCGGGAGGAGCTGGTTGCCTGGCGGACGGCCTCCTTGATGTTGGCCAGTTCCAGAGTGCACCACCGCGTGGCCTCCTCGGCGCTGGCGAAGACGGGCAGTGCCGCGGCCGGGGTGTCTTCCAGGACGGCACTGAGCGTGTGGCCGGAGAGGATTGCCGCTCTGCTCTGCTCCAGGGCCCCGAGGTACCAGACCATGAGCCTGACCCGGGCGGCGTCGCGGTCCTCGGGTGTCTGTTCCTGCTCGGCGCGTTCAGCCGCGTACTCGCTCACCAGGTCGTGGAAGCGGTAGCGCCGCGGCTCCGGGCTCTGGAGCAGGTGGTAGTCGACGAGCAGTTCCAGCAGGTCGGCTGTGTCCGCGGTGGGGCGCTGCGCCAGGGCGGCGGCCTGCTCGACGCCGAACACCAGGCCCGGCCACAGGCCCAGCAGCCGGAACAGCCGGGCCGCTTCGCGCTCCACCGCGTCGCCGCTTTCGCGCAGCGCCAGGTGGCTGGAGGCGAACGTGTCCCGCACGCTCAAGTGGCCTGCCGCCAGCGACCGCAGCCGCCGGCCGCCATCGCCCAGGTGCTGCGTCAGGGTGTCCAGGGACCAGGCCGGACGGGCGGTCAGACGGACGGCGACGATCCGCAGTGCCAGCGGCAGCCCGCCGCACGCGGCCAACAACCGCAGGGCGCTGTCCGGTTCGGAGCACACCCGGTCTGCGCCGCACACCGCTGACAGGAGGCGCCGCTGG
The DNA here is from genome assembly GCF_053596375.1 of Streptomyces sp. NPDC001709. Taxonomy (NCBI): domain Bacteria; kingdom Bacillati; phylum Actinomycetota; class Actinomycetes; order Kitasatosporales; family Streptomycetaceae; genus Streptomyces; species Streptomyces sp. NPDC001709. The sequence continues at coordinate 4,452 of NZ_JBSFGB010000081.1, forward strand.
TCCTCCACATCCAGCGGCTCCAGCCGGATCTGGACGGCGCCCGGCAGGTCGCCGAGCGTATTGCGGCTGGTGGCCAGCACGGCGCTGCGCCCGTCTCCGGGCAGCAGGTGCAGCAGGTGCTGGGCGTCGCGGGCGTTGTCGAGCAGCAGGAGGACCCGGCGGGTGGCGAGGGCAGCACGCAGTTGGGCGGCTCGGTCGTCGGTGTGCTGCGCGGGCAGGCATCCCGCCTGTTCGGCGCCGAGGTCGGCGAGCAGGCGGGCCAGGACCTCGTGGGCCTGGCGCGGTTCGCCGTGGCCGAAGCCGCGCAGGTCGACGTACAGCTGTCCGTCCGGAAGACGTACAGCTGTCCGTCCGGAAACAGTTCCTTGGCCTGGTGCGCTGCCCGGACGGCGAGCGCCGTTTTGCCCACCCCACCCATGCCGGAGACGACCAGCACGGACGGCCCGCTCCCGTCGGCCGCTGCCGCGAGCTGGTCGCCGAGCTGCTTCAGTTCCTCCTCGCGGCCCGTGAAATCGGTTGTATCGGCGGGGAGTTGGGCGAGGCGAGCGGCGCGGTTGGGAGTCGGTGCGGGGGGCGGCGCCGGTACAGGCTCGGGCAACTCGCTGGCGGACAGGATCTCCTGGTGGATCTGCCGGGCGGTCCGGCCCGGTTCGACGCCGAGTTCATCGCGCAGGATCCGGTGCAGGCGCCGGTAGGCCGCCAGGGCCTGGGCGCGGCGGCCGGCGCGGTGGAGGACGAGCATCAACTGCTGGTGGAAGGTCTCGCGCAGCGGGTGCTCGTCGACGAGCCGGGTGAGTTCGGGGACGAGCCCGGCCCATCGGCCCAGGTGCAGATCCGCGTCGAGGCGCCACTCAAGAGCCTGCAACCGCGCCTCCTGCCACCGCTCGCGCACCGGGTCGGCGTCGGCGAGGTCGGGCAGTTCGGCCAGCGGGGCGCCCCGCCACAGCGCCAGGGCGGCTGATGTTTCCCGGTGGACGGACTCCCAGTCGCCGCCGAGTACGGCGCTGCGGGCCGCATCGAGGCGCAGTTCGAACAGCAGGCTGTCGAGCTCTTCCTCGTCGACTCGCAGCCGGTAGCCCAGCGGTGTGGCTGTGAGACGGTCGGGGTGGTCGTCGGCCAGCACACGGCGTAGCCGCGCCACCAGGTTGTGCACCGCGGCCGCCCCGGACTCGGGCGGTTTCTCTCCCCACAGGGCGTCCTGGAGCCGGTCCGTGGTGAGCGGTTGGTTCGGGTGCAGCAGCAGTACGGCCAGGAGCGAGCGGAGCCTGCCACCCCGAACGGCACGTTTCCCAGTGCCGTCTTCGACTTCCAGCTCGCCGAGTACGCGAAAGAGCATCTGTTTTCCCCCTGCCGGCGGTGGCTGACACCCCGGCCTTAAATGATCTTCGTCAGATGATAGTGCCGTGACAGGCGCCCCCGTGAGGGTTGTCCACAGCGCGGAGCGAGGGGAACTGTGCAGAAGCCTCCGCCTGCGGCCACGTCCGAGCACCTCCTGCCGCTGCACGTGGCTGCCACCACGTGGTAACCGGCCCTCAGCCGGACCACACCACCAACACACAGACGGGAAAGCCACATGAGCTTCAAGTCCAGGATCGTCAAGGGCGGCATGGCCGTCGCCATGGCAGGCACCGCCCTCATGGGCTTCACGACCGCCGCCAACGCCAGCCCGAGCGCCGGATACATCGGCGCCGGCTACACCAACAACCCCCACGGCGTCTGGTGCGCCCAGCACAACATCTCCTACTGGTTCCACACCTCTGGCTCCGACCACCACCAGCCCGCCGAGGACGGCACCTTCGGTCCCGAGACCAAGCAGGCCATCAAGGACTTCCAGGAGGAGATGCGTCTCCCGCAGGACGGCGTCCTCGGCCCCCAGACCGGCAACGCCCTCATGGCCCACGGCGACCCGGCCTACACCGGCTCGGACATGCCCTACCGCGAGGGCGGCGGCACCAGCACCTCCTACTGCTACACGTACCTGCCCACCACCTGGTAACCACCCGGCACGGCACTGACACCGCCGACCCCGCCCTCCACACGCGGGGGCGGCGGACCGCCGACCCGATCCTCATCGGCCTGCCCGAGAACTCGACCGCGCGCACGCAGCTCCGCTCGTGGCTCGCCGAATCCGGCATCCGGCCGGTTTTCGGCACCAGCGTCACCACTGGTGAGCTTGCTCCGCTTTGACGGCCACCGCTGGTGGCGCCTGCCGATGCGGCCGCTCGGCTTCCTGCGGGTGTACGGGCCGCCCGTACGCCCGCTCGCTCGCCGACGCCCACCCCGCGCTGATACCGACATGGCACCCGGAACGCAACGGCTCACTGCCCCCGGGCCGGATCGCATCCAAGTCCTCCTTCGACGCCTGGTGGCGCTGCCCGGCCGGGTACGAGTGGCAGGAGAAGGTCGCGCAGCGCTCGATGATGGAAGAACGACGACGTCACCGCCTGCCGACACTACACAGACCCCCGCGTCACATACCCCTATCCGGTCTGCGGGTGCACCGTGAAGGTCACCGCCGAGGCTGCCGAGCGGCACCGAGCGAAGGGCCACCCGCGCTGCTTCACCTGCCACACCAGGTGGTGGACCGAGGACCAGGGCAAGATCAACGGCCAAGATGCCGAAGGCCGCCAAGCTCCTCGATAAGGTCCCCATGCCCGCCGCCGTCCCGCCGCCGCTGGTCACCGAGTGGCGGTTCAGGGCAGCCAAGATCCTCCAAGGTGCGTTCGGCGCCGAAGCCGCCCGGGGCCGGGCTGTTCGGGTTGGTCGGTCACCGGTCGCCGCTGGCGGCGCGCACCCGGGCGAACACGTCGGCGGCCGGTGTCCACTGCTGGCCGCCGATCGGCGCGACGAGGGAGTCCATGGCCTCGGGGCTGGTGCGCAGGGTCAGGCGGTGGCGGTAGGTAGCGATCACCTCGGCGACGGCAGCGAGGTCGCCGATCGGAGAGGAGTCGAGGGCGGGATGCCAGACCTGGTCGGGCAGATGGCGAATCGCCCGGCGGACCGGCTCGGTGATGGACCATACGACGGAGAACGACGTACGGACGCCGCTCGAGCGCAGGGCGCGGATGTGGGCCAGGAAGGCCTTGGCAGAGCCGGCACTGTCGGCGCGGATGAGGATCTCGGTGCCGTAGCGGTGGGCGTCGGGTATCTGGGCGAGCGCGGCATCGAGCACGGCGATGTGGTCGGCGGCGGTGTTGGCCGCGGCGTTGCCGGGCCGAAGGACGGTCCCTCGCCGGTGGGGACCAGCGAGATGTCGGCGACCCATGGACGGTTCAGGGCGTCGGCGGTGAAGTCGCGCTGGACCAGGTCCGGGGCGGGACCAGCCGCCGGGTCACGACGGGTGAAGCCGCGGGGCCGGCGCGGGCCGACGCCCTGCAGACCGGCCTGGCGCATCAGGCGCTCGACCCGTTTGCGGCGCCGCAGGACGGCGTGGATGCGCGAGGAGCCGTGCGTGGCGTCGGAGTCGGCGTGGCTGCGGCGGATGTGCTCGGTCAGCTCGGCGTCGCGGCGCTTGCGCTCGCACGGCGAGGCGGCCTCGCGGCGCCAGCGGTAGTAGGTGGAGGCGGGGATATGCAGTTCCCGGAGGACGGGCTCGGCCCCGAAGCGGTCCTGGTGCTCGTCAATGAGCTTTAGGGCCTGTCCGGCGGATCAGGTCGCAGGAAAGTGACGGCGCCTCATCAGCGCAGGTGAGCGGGGGCTGGTGCGTCCAGCTGCAAGGCGGAGGAGGGCGTCGACGCGATGGGGGTGCCCCCGCGATGGGGGTCCCCGCGCGCGAGCGAAGCCGAGCGTGGGGGAGAAGCCGAGCGTGGGGGAGTCGGCAACCGACGACAACGCCGCAGATAGGCGTGCCAGCCCCCGCGTCTGCGACAGGATCCGCCGGACAGGCCCTAGTACCGTCGCCGGGTCGGGTCGAGCTGAGGCGAAAAAGGCCGAGGCAGCCTTGAGGATCTCGCAGGACCGGCGCAGCTCGGCGTTCTCCTTCCGCAGGGCGGCCAGTTCCTCCTTCTCCGCAGTGGTCAGCGAGATCCCGGCCATCGGATTGTGGAAGACGACCTTCTCCTGCTTCAGCGCGGCGAAGACGCTGCGCAGGACGTGGTGGAGAGCGCGCGCCTGGTTGCCGTGGCGCCTGACGAGTTCGGCGTGGATGTGCTCGGCGGTGATCTGCCGCAGGTCCCAGCCCGCGGCAGCTCACCAGAGTATGACGGCAGGTCACCGGCCCCTTGCCGGGGCCGCGTTGTCAGTGGTGGGAGATACGTTCGAGGTCTTGGAACCGCTGTTGCACGACAGGAGTGGACGATGACCGAGAGCAGTGTGCTGCCCGCGCTCAGGGTGGTGCTGACGGACGTCAACGAGCGTGTGGCGGAGGCGTGGCGCGCCGCGTTCGCCGACACCCCCGGCATTGAGATCCGCAAGGGCTCGATCCTCGACGAGGACGTCGACGCCTGGGTCACCCCCACAAACTCCCGGGGCCGGATGGACGGCGGGGTCGACGCCGTCATCAAGCGGTACCTGGGGGCCGGTATCCAGGTGCGCGTCCAGCGGGCGATCCGCGAACGGTTCGCCGGACCCATGCCGGTGGGCAGCGCGGTCTGCGTCCCGTCCGGCGCGGACGTCCCCCGGTACCTGATATCGACACCGACGATGGTGCGGTCCTCGCAGAACGTGAGTGCCACGCTGAACGTGGCGCTGGCGTGCGCGGCCGCTTTCCAGGCCGTCCACCGGCAGAACCGGAAGAAGCCGGGCAGCATCCGGTCCGTGGCGCTGGTCGGGATGGGGGCGCAGACCGGCCAGGTGCCGGCCCGGGTGTGCGCCAATCTGATGTGGACCGGCTACACGCTCTTCCACGACCACTGGTTCGAGGACGACGACGAGCTGCGGTCGACGATCATCTCCCAGCTCCACGGGATCGAGAACGCGTCCGCCGACCAACGGGTGCGCATCGTGCCGCCGACGGTCATCAGGCCCGTCGCCCCCGCGCCGGCGCCGGCGCCGGCGCCCGAAACTGCCCCTCCCGCTCCCTGCGCCGCCCCCTCCTGTCCTTCTGCCGCGACGAGCGAAAGCGCCTCCGCCATGACCGGATCGACGACCGGCCTCCCGGCTCCGGACCAGCCGACGCAGCCCCAGCCCGATGCGAACGACCCTCTCGCCCTGACCGAGCTCTTCGACGGCGGCGGGGAGGCATGGCTCCCGCTGCTGAAGCCGGTCATCGAGGCGCAGCCGGACGCCGCGCGGTTCATCGGCAAGGGCCGCAGCCACGAGGTGGTCCCGGTCCGCGAGCTGACGTTCCAGGCGCTCAAGCCGAACCCGCCGCACAAGTGGAAGGTCGTGGTCTTCGGTCAGAACCCGTACCCGCGGCCGGAGAGCGCCACCGGCATAGCCATGTTCGACAACACCTTCAGCGACTGGAAGGACAGCCAGTTCGGCCGGGTCGTCAGCATCCGGTGCCTCATCAAGGCGGCGGCGATGTGGAAGTACGGCATCGCCAAGAAAACCCCGATCGCCGACGTGCGGGCGCTGCTGAAGGACCGGGACACGGTCCAGCCGCCGGAGTGGTTCCAGGCGATGCTGACGCAGGGCGTGCTCCTGCTGAACGCGTCGCTGACCGCGAGCGGTGACGGGGCAATGGGTGCCGACCAGCACACGGCGTTCTGGCGGCCGGTCGCCGAGCGGATCGTCGAGGAGATCCTCAAGGCCAAGCAGGACGCGACCGAGGAGGACCGCGGGGTCGTGTTCGCATGGTGGGGGGCGCACGCCCGCAGCCTGAAACGCGTCGTCCTGCGGCTCCAGCAGAAGTACCCGGACGTCGAGGTCCGCCACCTCGACCACGCAAACCCGGCGGCACAGGGCGACATCTTCTGCGAGGGCGACCACTTCGCCCAGGTCAACGACGCCCTGACCTCGCTGGGCGCGGACCGCATCGACTGGCTGCCGAGCAAGGGGTGGAACGGGCCGGCGGCCGGCGCGGGCGGTGCGGACGGGGGTGTCGCGGCGCGCATGGGCGCCTTCATCGAGTCGACCATGAACCTGCACCAGCTGTACCTGGAACGCCTCACCAGCGTCAAGGACGAGGGCCTGGTCCTGCCCGCGATCACCGGTGTCTTCGACACCCCGCTGATGGACTTCCAGGACGCCGTCGCCCCGGTCTCGGCAGCGCTGTCCGGGCTCGCCGGGCACATCCGGCGCTCCCGCGACTTCGGCAAGCAGCGTGCGGACCAGGCGGCCGGCGGCGGCCTGTCCGCCGACGCGATCGCCGCGCTCCACCTCTACACCTGTGAGTCAGCCTTCTACCGTGAGGTCAACAGCGTCCTGCGCTCCCCCGACCGCACCAGGCTCACGCCCTACCTGCCGTACCTGCGGCTGCTGTTCTCTGCGGTCTCGGAGCTGCCGGCCTGCACGCAGCCGTTGTGGCGCGGGGTGTCGCTGGACCTTCGGGCGCAGTACCCGGTGGGCCGGACGGTGACCTGGTGGGGCGTCTCCTCGTGTACCTCCGACCTGCAGGTGGCCACGGCGTTCTTGGGCAGTCGCGGCAAGCGGACCCTCTTCGAGGTGACGCCGGCCCGGGCGGTCGGGATCAAGAGCTTCTCCGCCTTCACCGGCGAGGAGGAATACATCCTTACGCCGGGTACCCAGCTCAAGGTGACGGAGGTGAAGAGCGAGCCCCGCGGGCTGTGCACGGTCCGGCTGAGCGAAGTCACGGACGCCGCTCCCGTGGTGTCCTGAACTGATGAGGATCTCTGGAAACGGCTCTGTCCACAGTTCCGTGAACGATCTTGAAGACGAGCGGCATTACCGGAATGCTGACGCGCGTGGAGAGCAACGTTGCAGATAGGTGGGCGTCGATCCGGGGCGCCGTCGGGCGGGCGTTGTCACAGCCCGTGTCGTGCCTGGTAGCCGACGTGCCTCACATCGCTGTTGAGGTTGCCGAGCGATGGGATCTCCCAGAAGGCGATCGAGTTGCCCTGCGCGAGTGGGGTTTGCCACGGATGCCGCTCTTCACGCCCCGCCATTCCGGTACGTTCCCTGCTCTCCTGCCCAACCGGGCAGGCAAGCACGAGCGCCGCCTGGTCAAGGACGGACAACAGCTCTACGACCTAGGGTATTGGGGCGCCGACCCGAGTAGCTGCGTGGCCGGTGTGGTTCCCGGAGAGGGTCGGGTGCTGTGTCTTCTCCCCGAGCCGATCATCGTTGACGATCTGCCGGAGGTTCTTCGGCCGTACAACCGGGGGCTTCACAAGCCCGCGGTCTCCTTCTTCAACTCCTCTGTCGCGCAGTACGTCGAGACGGCCTGGCGGTGGCATGCGGTCCTAGAGATCCTTCAGCAGATTGAGGAGCCTGAGTTCCTAGCGGGAGAGGCGGAATACCTGCGCCACCACGACCGTCTCTACTCGCTAGTGGAGCTTGTGGTGGATGCAGTAGGACGCATCGATCCTGCGGCTGACGCCGAGGATCGCCCCTCAGTCTGGATCGAACTGATCCGAGAGAACTCGGTGTGATGGTGAGCTGCACTTCCTTGGCGCTCATGGCTGGGTGAGGATGCGGGTCCGAAGGAGTTCGAACGAGGCTCGGCCATACATTGCTCGCTTGAGAGGTTTAACCCGATTTACGTGACCCAACGACGCCGGAACTCCACGGCAGGGTCAATCCGGCGGTGACGGCGTCGAGGTCCTGGCGGAGGAAGCAGGCGAAGCCCTTCATGGGCTTGGGTGCGTCTCGTTCGGCCGGCCGGATCCACTCCAGCAGGAGGTATCCGCGCCGGTGGCGGACCAGGTCGGCAAAGGCAAGGAGAAATGCGGCGGGTGCGCATCGGATGGATGCACGGCATCGTCCCGGCGATGTCGCGCACTCCCGCATGGCTCTGGTCACGAGACTCGTGAACAAAGCCATCCGCACGATGTCGCCCACTCCCGGCCGGTGGCATCCACTCGGTGGAGTGGATGCCGGGCATCGTCGGTGCGCACCCGCGGCATCGGGTGCACTCAGTGGCCGGCCTCCCGGCCGCGGTGCGGTCTGGGCTCCTGCGGGCGATGCGCCCGCTGGTCGTCCTCGCGCACCGGGTTCACTCCGCCGGCATCGTCTCGTCGGCGTAGCGGTCCGCGCGGGCGCGGGAGTCGGCGGCCGCCCTGGTGAACACGTCTTGGAGGTGGCGTAGCCGCTCGGCCGTGAGATCGAGGGCTTCCACGTCGGTGCGGGACTCCCGCAGAGCCCGCAGCGCCGTCATATCGACCGCCTCCTGTCGGCCGGCCTCCGGCTCCTGGTCGCCGTGCTCGGGGGCGGCGGCCAGGGGCGCGAGCAGCTGCTCGGGCATCGCCGCCTGCTGGTGCGCGACGACGTCGTACGCCCGGCCCCGCACGCCAGCGGTGACGGTGGCGCGCAGCTTCTCCCGCACCACCGCGCCGGCAAGAACAGCCCGGTCGTAGCTCAGCGGGAGGCTGGGTATCTGCCACTCCCCCGCTGTCTGGTGCAGGGTCCGGGGCCCAGCCGGCGCGCTGGGATCGGCCGAGGGTTGCCGGTCCGGGTCGGGCGCGGGGGTTGGTGGGCGGCGCCGGGCAGGGAGGTCGGACAGCGCCCACCGTGCGGTGTAGACACCTCAGGCACTCAACGAGTCAAGCGGCGGCTGCGAGCTCGGTGGGGAACGCGGTCTGTTCGTCAAAGAGCCAGCGATGCTGAAGGCAGTAGTAGAGTCGGCCGAGCATGCAGTTGAAAGGGTGCCTCTGAGCTGCCGCGTGCCAGTCCCCGGCGTCACGACGGCGTTGATAGTGAGCTTTGGCGCCGGGCGAGGCGGTGATCGAGGAGAAGGCCCAGAGGTAGCCAGTATGGTTGAGGCGGTCGTTCTTGACCCATCGGCGGGTGAAGCTCGATTTCTTGCCAGAGGCCCGGGTGATAGGTGAGGCTCCCGCGTACGCCTTCAGGCCGCGGGTATCCGTGAAGCGAGCCTTGTCGTCTCCGATCTCGGCCAGCACCCGGGCGCCGAGCTGGATGCCGAGTCCCGGGAAGCTCAAGACCACTTCAGCGTCCGGGTGCTGAGGGGAAGCCTCTCCCACCGCCTCGGCGAGGTCGTCGGCAGCGGTGCAGGCGGCCTCCAACTGGACCAGCACGGCGAGCATCTGCTTGCCCAGCGCCTCCTTGACCAGCGGTGACTGATGAGCCCAGTCGGCACGGAATGTGTCCTGGAATGGTCGAGCCCCTACGACCACCTGCGGGAGGTGACCCGCGACGACGTCCTCACCTACATCAAGACACTGCACGGCCACCAGCGCCACGACCAACTCGTCGCCCTGCGCTCGCTGTTCACATGGGCCAAGCGGAACGGACTGATCTTCCGCAACCCCACCAGTCGGATCAAGGTCGGGCAATACGAGTACGCCGTGCTGCAACCGCTCGTCCCCGAGCAGGTCGGCCCCTCCGTCGCGGCGGCCACCACCCCGGCGACGCGGCTCATCCTCGCCCTCGCGGCGGTCCACGCCGCCCGGGTCGCCCAGATCGCTGACTTCATGCTCGACGACTTCGACATCGGCAACCGTCGGCTGACCAACGCCGGACGTGTCCGCCCGCTCGACGACCTCACCCGGAAGCTGCTGCTGGACTGGCTGGAGCACCGGCGAACCCGGTGGCCGAACACCGCGAACCGCCACCTGCTGATCAACAACCAACCCGCCAACACGACCGGCCAAGCCAGCAACCACTGGATCAGCGCTCCGATGCGGGGCCAGGACGCGACCCTGGAGAGACTCCGCGTTGACCGGCAGCTCGAAGAGGCCATGGTCAAAGGCCCCGACCCGCTCCACCTCGCCGAGGTCTTCGGGCTCGACGAGAAGACCGCGATGCGCTACGCGAACTCCGCACAGGCCCTCTTGCAGCAGGCCGCCGAGGCCGACTCAGCGCCTTGACCGCGAGCAACTTGGTCAGCCACCTTTTGCGATCAGGTAGATCAAGAACGCTGTTCCGCCACCGGCCGCGATCACGGCATACACCACAGCAATAGCCGGTCCCATGAGCTTCAGTGCCACCCCTGAGAACTTGAACGGCGTGATGCCAGTAGCCGCAACCACTTCCGCGACTTGATAAACCTCTGGGGGAACGCCGCGGTCACTGACATCGACATCGATCAGAGACGCCTGACAACTCACGGCCGGCTGCTGCCCGTCCGCCAGAAGAGAAATGGTGATCGACTGGTTTCTGCTGATCAGCCCCGGCCCGATCAGAACGGTGCTACCTGTCGAGGTGATGGACGGGAGCTGGTGGTGAGCAGGCTTAGACATCATGTCCAAGATATCCACAATGGGCACGCCTACATCGATCTTGATGGGCTGTCCGCTGTCGAACGCACTGCTCGGCACATCTCGGCGCCCGCGATTCGCAAGCCCTACTTTGATTACCTGCGGGTCAGCCAGAGCCGTCCCGGCTCGCGTCACTTCAACCACCCCGTGCAGGGAGGTCGACCCCTGAAGGAGACTCGTCACCGACAACAACGCGTAGTCCAGTCGCCTTTTCGGGTTTGCCACCTTGAAGGTCGCCCAGATCGTGCATGCCCCCACGACGATGGCTGCCACAACAGCCGCTGCGGCCCAAAAGGTGCCGGACTTATACCACTCACCCGCAAGCATCATCACATGGTGATCCAAGCGCATTTCTGGCGGCGTCGTGGGTGGAACGGCCCAGGTGACTTGTCGCCGGAAGCCAGTACCGAGGGTCAGCAGACTGGTGACATCAGCGATCGTCTCCGCCAACGAGTGGCAGAAGGGCCCCAACGGTCTCCGCCTTCTTGTGCTGTGACTTGGCAGTAAGCATCGGCGGGCTCGCCCCGGCCTCGCGGAGGGGGTGAGGCCTCCACGAGGAGAAAGACCGCCATGCGCTACACGGACTCCACATGCCCTGCTGAAGCATGCTGCGAAGGCCGAACCAGCAAGTTGACCGCGAACCGAGGGGTCCATGTCTCAGAATCTGGGCACCGCACCCGCGGGTGTGAGCAGTTGAGGTACAGGAAATCCTGGTGAGATTGATCTTGGTCGGAACGGCTACGACTCCGCGGTCAGAGCTCGCCGCGGCGTGCGAGCTGCTTCACCGCGTTCTCACGGATGATCTCGCTCTCGGCGTCGCGCAAGCCCTCGAAGGCTTCCCGGGCCTCCGGGCCGGGAATGCCGCCGAGCGCCCAGATCGCCTTCACCGCGAGCGCCCGGCACTCGTCGAAGTCCAGGTACTCGGGCACCCAGCGAGTCGCCTCGACCAGCGTCGGCACCGTCTCGGGCGAGCGGAGCTTGCCCAGCATGGACACGATGTCCTCGTGCTTCCTGTGCCATTCGGCAGGGAACAGCTCGATCAACGGCTCCAGGAACTCCTCGACCGAGGCGTCGGCGGCGAAATGGACGATCAACGCCATCTCGACGTCGGCGGCGTCCCGGCGCTCCATGGCATCCCGGAGCAGCCGGAGCGCCAGGGCCCCACCGTCGGACTCGCCGAAGTGGGCGAGCACCTCGTCGAGCGTGCGCGTCGGACCCTCACCCAGCCCGACCGCCAGGCCCATGACCAGATCCTGCTCCTCAGGCGTCATCGCCTGACCACCTCCCATGCGGTGATGTTCTCGTCGAAGAGCTTGAGCGCGTCACGGCCGCCAGGCCAACGTTCACATGTGAGGTTGTTGAACGCCCCCAGGTCTCGGGGGAACCCTAGCAAGATCATTCTCGCCGGGATTTCCTGCACTCAATTACTCACACCCCCTTCAGAGGCCATCCCCCCGCGTAGGCCCTGAGCCGTCGCCGCTGCCGTTCTTCGTCCGGCGATCCGGTCCGCAAGCGTCGAAGTCGCCGACGTAGAGCAGCACCGCCGGGCGCGGGTCGCGGGCTGTGTGCTCGCGGACGACCTGCACGCAGCTCTGGCTGCCGAAGCCTCAGACGACGAGCACGGGAACGCCCATGTCCTCCAGCCAGCCGGTCAACTGCGCCCGCAAGGCGTCCTTCTCACAGGCCACGTACAGGGTCGTGGTCTGGCCGGCGGTCTGGTCCAGGGCGAACTGTGACCCAGCGGATCTCAGCCGCGGACGCTTGTCCAACGCCACCGACCGCGGGCACACCACCCGAACCAGGGGCATGGAGGAGGCCAACGCTCCCGCTGGACTACCAGCACATCCTCGCCGCAGTGCGACAAGCCGCCGGACCGGTCATGTCCCGGCAGGGTCGGCGAAGTGCAGGGGGTGAACGTCAGGGCGCGGGTCAGGCTGGACCCGCTACGCGGGAAGCGCTCACGAGCGGCAGGAACGGCCTGCACCGCGACGTCGCCGACCCCGAACCGCCCCCGCCCGAACCGGCCGCCGAACCCGTCCTGCGCCCTGGCGATCTTCTGTACCTGCCGCGCGGCTGGTGGCACGCCGTCACCGCAGACCAGGGCACCCACTCTCTGCACCTGACCTGCGGCATCACCCCGCCGCACACCGGAAGCCGACTGCTGTCCTGGCTCGCCGACGAACTCCTCGCCTCGGACACCTTCCGCATCGACCTGCCCCTGCACGCCGAACGGGCAACCCAGGCGGCCTTCCTCGCCGCGCTGAGCAAGGAGGCCACTGCCGCATTGGATCGCCCCGACCTGCTCGCCCGGTACGCCGCCGCCGAGGCCGCCACCGACATGCGCCGCCTGCGGCCATCCATGCCGCATCTGAACGGTGTCCCGGCCGACCCCGGCCTGCGGGTGCGGCTGACGACCAGCAGGGCCCAGGCCACCCACGTGACAATGGACGGTGAGGACCTCGTGCGCATCACGGGGGCCGGGCAGGAGGTCGACGCCGCAGCCACAGCCGCACCCTTGATCCAGCGGCTTCTCCACATCGGATGGCATCGCCTCGACGACCTCGCCGCGGCGGCAAACCTGCCCCTGTCCGACGCGGCCTCCCTGGTCGCTGCACTGGTGGCAGCGCAGCTGGCAAGCGTTCGCGGCGAGGTGACGCCGTGACCGCCTCGCTCGCGCTGGGCACCTACCGAATCCCCGCCCAGGAGGTGACCGCCGCGGCACAGCGCGCGGCCAGCGCTCCCTCCACGTGGGTCGACACCTCCCCCAACTACTGTGAAGGCAGGGCCCATCGGCTGCTGGTTCCCGCACTCTCCGACCACCCCGCACTGCGCGTTGCGACCGAAGCCGGGTTCCTCACTCGCGTACGCCGGCGACCGGGACGCCTTGGCCAACGAACTGCGTGCAGCGTTCGCCGTTCTGGAAGAGGCAGCGCACGCCGGGCACGTTGCCGCGTACGGCGTGGCCACATGGACCGGCTGCTCAGGAAGAGGCGCCCCGATCGTGGGTGACTGCCCGCGTTGATGTCAGAAGTAAATGTCAAGGGCCCCGGACCACGATCGGTCCGGGGCCTTTTCCCTTGTGTCCCCGGCAGGATTCGAACCTGCGACACCCGCTTTGAAAGTTCGATCCGCGATGACTGCGTCCTTGGATCGCTGCGGCCGCAAGACTGCACCTACTCCGACGAGAACCGGGGCGATCCGGTGGTGTCCGTCCTCGTTGATGTCAGGCATGGATGTCAGCCGAACCCTCGATGCCTGTGGTCGCTCGTATTGCTCGTTCGGGTGCGTATTTCGTGCAGGTTCTGCCCCAGATGCCAAGGCTTGACTTCGCGATGTGTCTCCTCGTGAAGGTGGAATAACATGCCGACGTACGTCGCCTTGCTGAG
>NZ_JBSFGB010000082.1:0-17695 GCF_053596375.1 Streptomyces sp. NPDC001709
ACGCTCACGCAGCTCGGCAGGGTAAGGGGACGGACGGGCCATGACTCGATCCTCTCAGGGAATCGAGCCTCCATCAGACCCGGAGCGCTTCAGACTGCCATGGGGTGGGGATCGCGGGCCGGTATCGGTAACGGCTGACCGTGACCGAGGCAATCCGGAAGCGTTCGATCCCGTCTGCCGCGATCGGTTTCTATCGCCTCGTGGGGGTGGTGAACCGGCGGCGGGTGTCGCCCCAACTCCAGCGGTGACGTGCCCGCAACATGCGGATCAATCGCCACCACACGAAGGCGTCAAGCTTGCTGAAGACATGCTTGGCGACCGCGTGCTTGAAGTAGTTGGCCCAACCACGCATGATCTGGGTGAGTCTGATCAGCACGGCGGCAAGATCCTGCTGCGATGTCCTGCCTGTGATGGCACGGATCTTCGCCTTCAGCGACCGGAGGGGCCGGTCGGCGATGAAGGTGTAGACGTGCCATTTGTTCGTACCTCTCTTGCGTTTCCACTGGATGCGGAAGCCGAGGAAGTCGAACCCGTCGCTCATGTGCACGATCCGTGTCTTGGTCTGCGACAGACGCAGGCCCAACGGTTCGAGCACACCGGCGGCTTCTTCGCGCAGTGCCGCGGCGTCGGTCTCGGTGCCGAACACCAAGACGACGAAGTCGTCCGCGTAGCGGACGACCCGCCACGTCGGTTGACCTTTGCGGCGTCGGTAGGCGCGTTTGCCTTCGGTGGCCATCGTCCCGCCTGGCTTCCACGGCCCGTGCAGGTGCTCGTCGAGCACCGCCAGGGTGATGTTCGCCAGCAGCGGGGACAGGATGCCGCCTTGCGGGGTGCCGGTCAGCGTCTCCTTGCTCTCGCCGAGTTCCGTGAGGACTCCGGCTTTGAGGAAAGCCTTGACCAGCGCCAGGACACGCTTGTCCTTCACCCGGTGACGCACTCGGTCCATCAGGGCCGCATGGTCGATGGAGTGGAAGCACGCCTCGATGTCCGCATCCAGCACCCAGCGATAGCCTCGGGTGCCGAGGTAGTGGATCTCGGCGATCGCGTCCTGAGCCCGCCGTCGGGGCCGGAACCCGTAGGAGACCGGCATGAAGTCGGCCTCGAAGATCGGTTCCAGCACCAGCTTCAGCGCCGCCTGAACGACCCGGTCCGCGATCGTCGGAATACCGAGCTTGCGGACCTTCCCCGAGCCTCCCGGCTTGGGAATGCTGCGTTCCCGCACCAGCAGAGGACGGAAGGAACCGTCCTTGAGCGCGGTCCGCAGGTCATCCAGGAATCCGGGGACCCCGACGGTCTCCTCGACATCGACGGCGGTCAGGCCATCGACGCCGGGCGTCCGGGCCCCCTGGTTGCCCGCGACCCGTTCGAACGCCACCAGGAGCGTCGCCGGATCGTGCACGAAGTTGAACAGGTCATCGAACCGGCGGCCATGATCGGCCACCGCCCAACGGTGAAGCTTGGTCTGCATCTCCAGTACCTGGGCCCGGGGGCCCGGAGCTCCGCCGTTCGGCGGGGCGTCTTCCGGAATTGCAGCATCCGTCCCTTCTCGATACCGCTGCCGCCCTTCCCCATGTGGCCGGCTCTCCCGACCTCGGAGTACTACGGCGGCTCCGCCCCGTCCCCAACCGGTCGGCGGTCGATGCGCCCAGCCCCTGCCGGCTGCTGGCCGCAGCTGGTGGGCGAGGTTCGGGACGGTTCCCGTGTTCGCTGTGGTTCGCTCGATGGAGGAGGAGCCCGGCTGTGTCCCTGCGGCATCGCCACGAGTACGCCGCAGGCATTCCTCGTGGCCTCCCGGCCAGCTTTCGTATACCGGCCAAGAAGTTGGCAGACCACCCGAAAGAATGACCTGCATACGCACCGCCATACGCACCGCCCCCGGCCCTGATCCGCCAGGTTCGAGCCGGTGTCCGATTAAGAGACGTAAAGCGCCGGTTCCTCGCGTACTCCTTTCCATCTCGCTTGCCGGGCTCGCCCCATCTGGCAGTACTGGAGACGTCCCGGCGTTGTCAGGGCTGCTCCCGCCCTCCCCGGCATCACCCGGATCAGGCTGCCCTCAGCTACAACCCCACTGCTGCGACAGGGAGTTGGTGCAGGTCTTCCACCTCCACTCGAACCAACAGCGCCTCACGGCGCAAACGGAACTGCGGTCAGAGCCGTGAAATCGGCCAGGGCTGCTCTTCGTTCCTCACTCGATTGCTGCTGGCAACGATGGCCGGGGGCCGCCCGACCGTGCAGTGCGCGGGCCGTCCCGCGATCAAGGGAGGCGAGCTCATGTCACGGGCCGACCCGCGCTTAGGTGTCGTCACTGTCCTCGGGGACGTCGACGCTGATGCTCGCAAGGTTCGCCTCGCGGTACTTCGCACCGAAGCCATCCTCGGGGATCAGGTATTTGTCCGGTGGGAAGTCCCAGGGCAGGGACCAGGTCATGGCCTTGCCGCGCATCCCGTTGTCGCGCGTGATGACGGTGATCTGGCGCGGTGCGATGGCCTGCTGCAGGTGGGCCGCGCGGGCCCCGGCTTCGTCGTCGTTGTTCGGCAGGCGTCGGTGCCCAAGCTCGTCGCGTAGGACCTGGACCTCGGTGCCGTCGTGCAGTTCGAAGCGGCCGTCGCTGGACAGGCCCTTGAGGACGTCGCCCAGCAACTCGTAGACCCCGCGCGCCCGTTTCCTGATCTTCTCGCTGCCCTCGGAGTAGGACTTGGTGTCGATCTCCTCCACCACCACGTGCGGGATCACCAGCGTCACCGAGCCCTTCCCGCACACCCGAGACTATGGGATCTTGTCGAAGCGCTGACAGTGCAGCAGGGTGTTCGCGTCCACGACCAGCACACGCTGCCGGTAGCTGCAGTAGTCCTCCACGGTCTGCCGCATCCGGTTCTGCAGTTCCATGAAGTACGTCGCCAGCTCGTCCAACTCCCAGTGCAGCAGCAGCGCGGTTCGGTAGGGCGTCAGGGGGCTGTGCACGATGTGGCTGTAGTGTTCGCCGCGCAGCCGCGCCCGTACCGCCGGGTCGGCGAAGACACCCGCCAGTTGCCGGGCGGTCGTCGCGGTCCACTGGGCGTACTGCCGCAGCATCACCACCAGGTCGGGCCCGGCCAGCTTCGAGGGCTCCACGCCCGCCAGCGTCGGCTGGGCGAAGTGCGGGACGGAGTTGCGGACGTCGTTGAGGCCGCCCTGGACCAGGTCGTCGAGGAAACTGATCGCCTTCTCGTAGGTGACCCCGGCCCGCAGCAGCATGGACGACTCCCTTGCCTCTCGGGCTGCCGCACCGTTGCGGGCGACTTCGCCAGCCACATCGTGGCAGCCGATTCCGGCAGGCGGCCACCGAGATCTGCGAGTCTGCCGCACCCTGACGCTCGTTGAACCAGCAGAGATCTTGGGGCTCGACCCCATCGACAGCACCCCCTGATCCCAATCCGCTTCCAGCCGGCTGCTGGCCCCAGCCGCCGAACGAACAGCTCTGCCCGCACTTCCCTGACCTGTTGCTATTTACGCCTCAGTCTGCGTGTCGGTCCATGCGCTACCACCCCGCCCTGGATCGGTTGTGTCGCCAGGTACAGGGTGTGCCCGCCGAGCGGGGATTCACCCCGGGACATCACTCTTCCAGTTGTAATCACGGAAGAACTACATGCATCGACCCTGAACAAAATCTATTGCGGTCACAGTAGACATTGCCCCGTCGCAGGGTTACCGTTTCTGTTGTACTCAAGAGGTCGATGAGGCGCGGCAGACATGAACTGCCGGGCATGCAGGCCAAGCAGGACGCGGCCCTCGGGGGTCGCGAGCAGTACCCGCGGTATCCAGCAGTACAAGCGAGTAACCGAAGGTAAGGAGCAGGACGCCATCAGGATCGCCCGGGCGAGGAAGAAGTCCGCCCGGGTACCGCAGACCCCGGATTGGAAGGTGGTCCCCGGTCACGCATACGCGATCCCCGCAGCCTCGCCCTCCCAGGCGGAACCTGCGGATAAAGAGGGCCGGCACGGTGTGCCGGTAGATGGTGTTGAAAGCTCGGGGCCCGGGTGCCGGTACGGCACCCGGGCCCCCCGACGCGTCCCCTGGAAGAAGAGGTCTATGCCCCCTGCCAGTCCCCGTCCCGTCGACAATCTCGACGATGACGACTATCCCGCCTACACCATGGGCCGGGCCGCCGAGATGCTCAGCACCACCCCCGCCTTCCTCCGCGCCCTCGGCGAACACCGCCTGATCACCCCCCTGCGCTCCGAAGGCGGCCACCGCCGCTACTCCCGCTACCAGCTGCGCATCGCCGCCCGCGCCCGCGAACTCGTCGACCAGGGCGCCCCCATCGAGTCCGCCTGCCGCATCGTCATCCTCGAAGACCAACTCGAAGAAGCCAGGCGCATCAACGAGCAACTGCGCCAGGGCGACGAGTCACAGTCGCAGACCTCAGCCTGAAGCAGGCCGCCGGCCCCAGGCCGCCTGCTCAAGTCGCTGCCGGACATCGGCAAGGTCTGCGCCGGCCAGCTGCTCAGCCCGAGGCTGGACCGTCACACCTCCCTGAGACGGTCCGGCCCGAAGCCAGCCTCGCCCGGCGCCTGACAGCGACGCCCGAGCAGCGGACACCGAGAAGCCCGCCACCAAGGGCCACGGTCGGGGGCGTGACCGTAGGCTGCGGCCAGGACCGAGATCCCGACCCCCACTCCCACCGAGGCCTTCGACCTGCTGCTGGCCGGCACCGAGCGCTTCGTCACCGGCGCCCCCGAGCACCGCAACCAGGACGCCGTCCGCCGCGCCGAGGTCGCACCGTCCCAGCAGCCCGTCGCCGTGATGCCGTGATGTTCGGATGCTCCGACTCCCGGCTGGCCGCTGAGATCATCTTCGACCGTGGTCTGGGCGACCTATTCGTGGTGCGCACCGCCGGCCACGTCATGGGCCCGGAGGTGCTGGGCAGCATCGAGTACGGCGTGGACCCCCTGGGCTGCCCGCTGGTCGTAGTCCTCGGCCACGACTCGTGCGGCGCGGTCGGCGCAGCCTGCACCGCCCTGGAGAACGGCATGACACCCGCCGGATACGTCCGGGACGTCCCCGACGAACTCGTCTTCGAGGAATGGCTCGCCCGGCTCGACCAGCTCGCCGAGGCCCGCGACAGGCTCGCCGACGGCGAACACATCAGCGGCCCCGCCGCCGACCGTTACCGCCAGCGCATCACCGACGCACAACGCTTCGCCGGCCGCGTCCTACACACCCGCCGCGACGCGGCCACCCTGCTGGCCAACCCCGACCTCATGATCTACCCAGGTGCCGGTATGACCTGCGTCCTGGGACCCGGCCCGTGCCGCCTGCCGACTCGCCACCGACGAACACAGCCCCCGCCGCACCCCCGACCTCGACGACTGCCGACCCACCTGCGTCAACATCGCCCGCACCGACCGCGACATCAGGGTGATCCGAGCCCAGGCCGACCACCTGCAAACCATCGTCGACGACCCCTCGCTCCGCCCATCCGCAATGAACGCGAGCGCCACGAACTCGCCCGCCTCACCCGCATCCTGGCCGACCACGACCAACGGACATCCCTGTGACCGCCGACCGAGACACCGAACGCCACGCCATCCAAGCCGCCGCCGATCGCCTGCTGGCCGGCACCCCATCCGCTCCACCGGAGCCCTCACCGTCCTGCAGCTCGCCGCCGAAGCAGGCGTCAAACGATGGGTACTCACCCACAAGCACACCGACCTCAAAGACGACTTTCTTGCTCGCCGCGCGGCCGCCAACGGAATTCCACCCGCCTTCCAGCACCTCCAGGCCCAAGCATCCGAGTTCGCAGAAAGCAACCGCCGCCTACGGGCCGACAACCAGCGCCTCACCGAGAAGGTCCAGGTCTACGCTCAGGTCATCGCCGAGCTGCTGACCGAACGGGATCGTCTGCACAACACCCTGGAGCCCGCCGCCTTGACAGTCGTGCCCCACCTTGCCCACGGCCAGGGCGCCCATCCCGATCGGCACCCGAGCTGAAGGCCCGGAGGGGGCCGGGAAAGGCGAGGCCGTACGGGATTCCACGAGCGCAGCCCGAGGCAGGCCGGCCAGGCCCGCAGGCCACGCTCAGGGTGATCACGGATGACTACTTCCCACTTGGTGCCAGGTGGCTACGGAGGAAGGCGCTGGCCGCTGCCGACGCCCGCGCGAACTCGGTGGTGTACGGGGCGAAGTGCCCGCCGGGGAGCACCACCAGCTGCTTCGGTTCCAGAGCCCGGTTGTAGGCGGCGAGTGCGGTGTCGGTGAGGGGGACGGTGTCCTGCTCGCCGACGATCATCAGCAGCGGTGTCGGGCCGGCCCAGTCCGCATCCGGCCTTGTACTCGTAGCTGATCCGACAGTCGTTAAGGCCCCCTACACGGGCGTCTCGTGATCTCTGAGGCGCAGGAGAGCCGGGAGCGGCACCTGCTCAAGCTGGCTGAACAAGGCGTGAAGGTCAAGGCCACGGGGTTCGGGCGCGTCGGCCTCGACCCTGCCGACGTCATGACCGCCATCGTGAAGACCAACCCCGCCGCGCTGATGGTCGGCACCGACCTGCCCTCTACCCGCGCTCGCCGTCCCTTCGTGGACGAGGACTTCAACCTCATCGCCGAGACGGTCAGCGAGGAACACCTCGATGCCGTGCTCTGGGACAACGCCGCCGCTTTCTACCGGCTCTCCGCCAGTCCCGAGGAGGCCGACGCCGCAGCGGACAGCTGACGCAATCCGGCTTCCAGACCGGCCACACCACCCGAGGAGAGCGCCGGGGTTATCGGCCGGTCGGGCCGAGGACCGCTGTCACGAGCCGACGCGCGTACGCGGCGTCGAGTCCGTCCGGGCGGAAGAGGATGCGGTACATCAGCGGGGCGACGATGCCGTCGATGACCGTCTCGACGTCCGGCGTCTTCTCCCCGCGTTCTGTCGCACGGGTGAGGATGACGTCGATCTGTTCGGCGGCGTAGGCCGAGCACTGGCCGGCGTTGCTGCCGTCCGGGTCGCCGAGCAGGGCGTCACGGATGTAGGCGCGGCCGGCGGGGGAGGACATCTCGTCCAGGAACTGCTCGGCCCAGGCCGTCAGGTCGGCTGGCAGGGCACCGTGGTCCCCGGGCGCGGTCTCGGGCCGCAGACGCTCGACCGCCACGTCCGACAACAGCTCCTGCAGATCCCCCCAGCGGCGGTAGATCGTCGACGGTGTCACGCCCGCGCGCTGGGCGATCATCGGTACCGTCAGGGCGTCGCGGCCCACCTCCGAGGCGAGTTCGCGCACGGCGGCGTGCACCGATGCCTGGACCCGGGCGCTGCGCCCACCGGGGCGTACCATCTGCCTGCTCATGGAACCCACCTTAAAGCGAAATCATTGCGTCTAGTGACCCGCTGGGCCACCGTTCGACGGCCTCTCTCGCTGCGAGTCGTGTGGTTCAGCGCCGCCTCGCTGCACGCCCGCAGGGAGGAGACCTTCATGGCGCGGGCGTGATCCGTCCCCTCGTGCTCACAAAAGACGTCGTCCAGGCGCTGGGCTGGTCGTCCTTCCGCGCTGCGGGATGCGCGGTGCGGTTTGTCCGCTCCATCACCCTCGGCGCCGTCACCGCTCGGGCACTTTCGGGGAACGCCCGGGCAGGCTGTGTCGTCGAGAGCGGGTGAGTGCCCGACGGCTGCGGCACAGCCGTCGGGCACTTGCCCTGCCCATGCGATGCTGCCGGGTCCCGTCCTTCGTTCACGCCGCGTGTGCGAGGTCGTGGGCGGGCTGGGTCTGCTCGTAGGCGTGGCCGACCCGTAGGAGCACGCTCTCTTGGAGCGGTCGCCCGAGCAGCTGCATGCCGATCGGCAGCCCTGCCGTGTCGTGGCCGACCGGCATGGACAGGGACGGTACTCCGGTGATGTTGGCGGGGGACGACAGGCGCACGTAGGCGTCGGAGACGCCCTCGACGGTGCCGTCGGCCCAGGTGATCGTCTCCTGGCCGGCCCTGACGGCGGTCGCCGGGACGGTGGGGGCGGCGATCACGTCGACCTCCGTGAGCATGCGGGCCCATTCCTGCCGCATGAGGGTGCGGGAGCGCTGGGCGCGCAGGTAGTCTCCGGCGGGCATCAGTTCGCCGGCCTCGAGGAGGACGCGGACGTCGCCCTGGTAGAGCTCGGGGACCGTGCGCAGGGTCGCCTCGTGGTAGGCGGTGGCCTCGGGCACCATCAGACCCCACTGCGTGGCCTGGATGTAGCGCGTCATGGGGATCTCCACCTCGACGAGGCGTGCGCCGAGCGCCTGAAGCTGGTCGATGGCACGCCGGACGGCGGCTTCGACCTCGGGGGCGACCTGGTCGAAGTAGTAGGTGCGCGGCACGCCGACCCGCAGCCCCGCCAGGTCCGTGCCCGCATCCGGCCGGTAGTCCGTGGCGGGTGTGGTCAGGGAGGCGGGGTCGCGGGGGTCGTACCCGGCCAGGGCGGCCAGGACCAGGGCCGCGTCCTCGACCGTGCGGGCGATCGGGCCGACGTGGTCCAGTGACCAGGACAGGGACGTGACACCGTGCCGGGGGACGAGCCCGTAGGTCGGCTTGAGGCCGACGACCCCGTTGAGCGCGGCGGGCACCCTGATGGATCCGCCGGTGTCGGTGCCCAGGGCGAAGGTGGCCATGCCCGCGGCGACGGCAACGGCGGACCCGCCGCTGGATCCGCCGGCAACCCGGCCTGTGTCCCAGGCGTTGTGGGTCTGTGGGGTAGTCAGGCCATAGGCGAACTCGTGCGTGTGCGTCTTGCCCAGCAGGACCGCACCGGCCTCCGCCAGGCGCGCGGCGACCGTGCTGTCGGTCTGCGCACTGTGGTCGCCGCGGACCCGGGAGCTGGCCGTTGTCGCCGCGCCCGCGACGTCGATCAGATCTTTGACGCCCATGGGGATGCCGTGCAGCGGACCGAGGTAGCGGCCGGCCGCGATGTCGTGTTCGGCTGCACGCGCGGCAGTGCGGGTGCGCTCGGCGGTGACGGTGACGTAGGCCCGAAGGCGCGGCTCCGCCTGTGCGATGCGCTCAAGGACCGAGTCCGCCAGCTCGACGGGGGACAGCTGCCGTGCCCGGATCGCGTCGGCGGCTGCGGTCAGGGACAGCTCATGCGGCTGCATCGGGCTTCTCCTGTTCCGCGCGGTAGGCGGGGGCGGGCGGGGTGTCCCCGAAGTCCAGCTCCCGCAGGACCGCGACGACGGAGTGGATGTGGTGGGCGGTGGCCGCGACCGCGGCGTGGCGGTCGGCAGGCAGCGGGAGCCCGGCGCGGGCGGCCCAGCGGGCCGCTTCCGGCGGGGTGAGCTCTACGGCGGACATGGATCTCTCTCTTCTCGGGCCGAAGCGGCGAAGCGCCCACTTCAGCTACAAAAGCTAAGAAATTGCGTTAGCCCACTGTAGGGTCTACGGTTCCTTAAAGCAAACTCATTGCTTTTAGTGCATGAGGAGTCCCATGCCCACCGTCACACCCCGAGCACCCGCGCCACGCCGTCCCTACCAAGCCGCCCGCCCCCCACGGCCAACCGCGCGGCCGCACTCCTCGCGGCATCCAGTGCACCCACCCCGCTCTACCCCCATTACCAGGACGCCTGGCACCTGGCCGCGCTCGCCATCACCGTGGTGTTCAGCGCCTACGCTCTGGCCCTGCTGCTGGCCCTGCTCACCACCGGAGCACTCTCCGACCACCTGGGACGACGCCCCGTCCTGGTGGGCGCCCTGGCGGTGGAGGCCGCCTCCATGGTGCTGCTGGCCTCGGCGGACGGCGCCGGTGCACTGACCGCCGGGCGGTGTCCATCAGGGGGAGCGTTATCCGCTTGTCGAGTGGCGCGTCTTCGCGGTGCCTCGGCTCGGCCGGGCAGGCGTCGAGCAGGTCGCCGGTGGCTCGACCGTCGCCCGCGCGCATCACCACGCGGTAGGCCATGCCGAATGTCAATACAACAGCCACCAACGAGTGACAGAACCCGCGGCCACGACCCCCGCCCCGTCATCCAGGCGCCGCCCCCGCCTCCCGCACCGCACGCCACGACTTCACCCACGATGAACTCGACCCCGGTCAGCACCGCCGCGCCATCCTCGCCCTGGCCGAACAACTCGGCGCGAGCCTGCGCCACACCCACGACGCCGCCGGCACCCTCACCCTCGACGTCCGCTACGCCGACCGCTCCCACACCACCCACACCCGCACCCTGCCCGAAGCCACGAACCACTCCGCCGCCCTCACCCACGCCGCCCACCGCATCTACGACCACTCGGCCTCCAGCGCGCCCGCGTGCGCACCATCACCCTGCGAGCCTCCGCACTTCGCCCCACAACCGCCGCCCACCACCAGCTCCTCCTCGACGCGAGCGACGACAAAGCACGCCGCATCGAGCAGGCGGCCGACGCCGCCCGCGCCCGCTTCGGACCCGACGCCGTCTTCCCGGCCTCCCTGGCCCTGAACCGCCCAACGCCCGGCCGCGCACCACTTCCCGGCATCCCGGGCAAGCCCCCACCCGCGCGGCTGTCGAGGACGCCTTCGGCAAGTAACTCCTCGCTCTGCTGAAGCAGTTCGAAGCAGCCTGCCAGGCCAGTGAAGATCTCGCCGAAGCAGTTGATGCCTGCTTTCGCGAGCATCCCGATGCCGAGATACTCCTGAGCTTCCCGGGCCTCGGTGTCCAGCGCGCGGCACGAGTCCTCGCCGAGACAGGCGACGACCGCAACCGCTTCGCCGACGCCCGCGGACTGAAGGCATACGCAGGATCCGCACCAATCACCCGCGCCTCCGGCAAGAAGCACTACGTCGGACGCCGCATGGTCAAGAACAACCGGCTCCACCACGCCGGCTACCTCTGGGCCTTCTCCTCCCTGCGCTCATCACCCGGCGCGCAGGCCCACTACCGCCACCGGCGCGGCGTCGGCGACTGGCACGCGCAAGCTCAACGACACCTGTTCAATCGCCTGCTCGGACAGCTGTTCCACTGCCTACAGAAGCGAGTCCTCTTCAACGAAGAACGCGCCTTCAATCCACCCGCGCCTTCGCCAGCGGCAGCTGCTGCTTGACTTCTTCAGATCCCGAGATGTCTATCGGGACACACCCGCCGGCCTGGCGGCAGCAAGTGCCGTCCCGGACAGTGGCCGACAGATCAAGACTCAGGACAAGTTGGTCAGTCGTATCGCGGGTCAGGCCACCGCCGAGACGGCACCGCCATCCTCACAGTCGTAACGGGTCGCCAGACCCCGCCATTGCTTGAGCAGATTGAAGGACCGTTCTACGACGTTCCTGCGCTCGTAGGTCTCGGCGTCCAGAGTGCGGGGGCCCGCCGCTGTGGCCCTTTCTCTTGCGGTTCGCCTGCTGGTCGGCGCGTTCGGGGATCACAACGCGTATGCCTCGGGCCGCGAGGTCGGCGCGGATCTGTTTGGAGGAGTACGCCCTATCTCCGAGCAGCGAGTCCGGCTGGTTCGCGGCCTGCCCCGGCCGAGTCGCGGGACCCGGATATCGCCCAGCTCGAGGGGCAGGACCGGCTCGTCGTGGGCCTGACCCGGAGTAACCACGACGGCCAGCGGGCGCCCCTTGCCGTCCACGACATGATGGATCTTGGCCGTCAGGCCCCCGCGGGATCGACCTATCGCGTGGCCCACTGGCTCACCCTCGGTCGCAGAGGCTTCGCTGCCGCTGCTGCGACGGGGGTGGCAGCGCTGACATCCTTGTCGGGCCGGGTCGTATTCGTGGCGTGCTGGTGAGCCCTGTTGATCGTCGAGTCGACCGAGACTGTCCAGTCGATCCCGCCGGTCGAGTCCGCCTGACCAGTCAGCTGTGCCAGAACCGTGTCTCATGTGCCATCGGCCGCCCACCTGCGATGGCGTTTCCACACCGTCTGCCAGGGGCCGAACGCCTCGCGGGGCAGATCTCTCCACGGGATCCCGGTGCGGTACCGGTAGATGATCCCGTTGATGCTGCGACGGCGCCGAAACGGCGCCCTGCCTTCCTTACGTTGCGGGGAAGACAGAGCGCCAGACGGGCCCACTGCTCGTCGGTCAGCAGACGCAAGCGTCCGCTCGTGGTCACCGAGGCTTGTAGGCGGTGGCCAGCACAGAGACGGTGACCCGGTCAGGTAGGCGGCCGTCACTGGTCAGGTCTGCACGGTTCACATGGCGTGCGCTCGGTGTCATCCCCACCAAGTCCAGGGCCTGCAACCCGGCCAGGTCCATGGAGTACTCCACGTGTTCGGTGTCGACGGCCTCGAAATAGGGGTCCATCGCCCGGTGCAGGCGCTGTTCCTTGGCCGGGTCGATGGTGACCATCGCAGCCACCCGGCCGTGAAGCTCGGCCAGGTGCAGCCCAGTGGGACGGACCACGATCAGCCGGCCGGCCGGGCGGAGTACTCGATGGAACTCGGCTGGGTTGCGCGGGGCGAACACGTCCAACACCACGTCGGCCACTTCATCAGCCAGCGGGAAGGGACGGAAGACGTCCCAGGTTGCCGCGGCGGCTCGGTCGTGGGATCGGGCTGCCGAGCGCAGCGCACGCACCGACGTGTCCAAGCCCAGACCTCGGGCGCCGGACAGCTGGTCGAGAACGCCGGCCAGGTAGTAGCCCGTGCCGCACCCGACGTCGAGGACCGTGCCCCGCTTCGGCGCGGAATCTGCCGCCAGGCGAGCCACGGCCTGGCGGATGGGCGCGTACCTGCCGGTGGCCAGGAAGCGGTCCCGAGCCTGAACCATGGCCGCGTCGTCGCCGCTGATGGCGCGGGTGCCGGTCAGCAGGCTGACATAGCCGTGGCGGGAGATGTTGAAGGTATAGCCCGCCGTACAGCGTAGTGTGCCGCGGGCGGGATGCAGACGGGGCGTGCAGCACGTCGGGCAGCGCAGCAGATCGAGGAACAGTTCGAGGGCAGGGGGAAGCAACACAGGCACGAGGCACTCCTGGCAAGTCTGAAGGGAAGACGCCGTGCCTGCACGCACACACAGAAGGTCACTGCCTCAGGCAGGAACGGGCAGTACCAGGAAGGTGGTTCGCGTAGCAGGCACACCAAGGAGGGCGATGCCGTCTGACATCGCCCTCAACACCTTCCGATCACAGGAAGCAGCAGTGCGGGGTGCTCATGAATGCCATCCCATGAGTTTACGAGCTTCGACGAAGCCCTTCATACCTGCCGAAGTTGGGAGACACGGCCTCGACTCCTTTTCTGGTGTTGTGACTGCCTTCCTATTGGGCCGTTGGTCTGGTCATGGGGAAGGGCGATCTCACAGATGAGGAGTGGGAGCGGTTGCGGCCGTTCCTGCCGGTGGGCAAGGGGCGTTGTGGCCGATGGCGGGAACATTGGCAGGTGATGTGTCGGCGGCAGTCCACCCGCGGTGCGTCGGCCTCCAGGAAGACCCGCATCACGCCGTGGTCGAGGTCCCGCCACCGACATCGGCCCCGCCCCGCGTCGAACCAAGGCGCCGGTCGTCCGCACCGGCCGCACCGCTGTCGACGGCGAGCCTCGGGCCGTACCGACAAGATCACACGCTGTTCGTTCTCATCGATCCGGGCGCGCCCTCGACCGCGGTGTTTTCCACCGTCAGGGTCCGCTTCCACATGCTGAAGAAAGACACGCCGTCTCTCTGCTTGATCCAACGTGATCCTTGACACCTCAAGGATCACAGGAAGCGGCGTGTCTCACGTGTCAGCCCAAGCCGCAGCCACCCACACATGCGGTGGGAGAGCCCGATCTTTTATCGGCACCCGCAGTGCTGCTCCTCGCGATCCCTCACGGGGCGGCGCCGCAGTCGGCGGTCAACATTCTTGATGTGGGCGCCAGTTGCGCTCTGGCGAGCGTGGCGGCGATGCTTACATACTGGGTGCCGAGCCCGTGGCGGTACGTCTATCTCGTCATCGTCCTCGCGGTGTACGGCGCCCCGCTGGTCACCGGCAGGACCTTCACCGACCTCGGCCACTTCACCTCGGTCCTGATCGGCCTGGCCTGCTATCCGCTGACCCGGAGCGCCGCACCGGCGCAGCCGTGGAGGCTCAGGAATCCCCGTTAGGAGATCCCGGCGTCCTTGAGGACCTTGGCGAACTCCGCCTTGTCGTATATCGCGCTGCCGTCGCCCGGCACCTTCTTGCCGTCGATGAGGACGGTCGGTGTGCCCTGGATGCCGTCGTCCGAGAAGGACTTCATGGCTGTCTCGACCCACTTCTTGTACGTGCCGTCGGTGACCGCCTTGTCGAAGGCGGCACCACGCAGACCCTCGACCTTGTCGGCGATCTTCAGCAGGAAGGCCGGGGTGTAGGCGTCCTCGGTCTCCGCCTCTGGCTGGTTGGCGAAGACGCCCGCGTGGAACTCGGCGAACTTGCCCACCTCGACGGAGGCGCGCAGCGCGTTCACAGCGTTCACGGAGCCGCTGCCACCGAGGTTCTTGTCGAGGAACGAGGCGAGCGTGTACTCGATCTTGACGTTGCCGTCGGCGACCGGCTTCACCAGAGCCTGGGCGCCGCCCTCCTCGAACTTCTTGCAGAACGGGCAGCGCGGATCCTCGTACACCTTGACCGTATGCTTGGCGTTTGGATCACCGACGGTGACCACGCCGCCCTTAACGGAGGCAGGCACCGTCGCGAGCTGGTTCCCGGCCGGCGGAGCCTTCGCCTCGGGGGCGGACGACGCCGACGTCGAGGAGGACTCCTTCACGGACCCGCTCCCGCCCGCGTTGTTGTCGTCGGGTCCACAGGCGGACGCGGCCACCCCGATCAACGCGGCGGCGGCCACCGCCGTGGCGATGCGCCCGGCCTTGCTTACGGCCATGAGTACAGCCCTCCAGAAAATTTTCGACAATACCGCTCAAAGCATCTGAATCTACCCCACTGCCCGACCGTCGAAAGACCCGGTCCTGAGGACCAAGGCCCCGCCCCCCCTTCGCGGTATCGTGGTCCACGACGACCGTCATGTACTTCTGGCCCTTGCGGTGGCTGATCTCGTCGGTCCCGATCCGCCGCAGGCCGGCCAGCCGGTCCACGGCGCGGTCGCGGTCGGCCATGAACCGCTCGACGATCCGGCCGACCGTCCGCCACGAGTTGCGCATGAGTCCCGCCGCCGCGGTCTTGGAGCACTGAGCGGCCAGCCAGGCGGCCTGCCGGGTCGCACGCGTAGGTGTGACCAGTTGTGGCACCCAGGGGAGCTGGGTCTCGGCACCGCCGACCGCCTGGTCGGCTTCGGCGGTGTCGCTCCGGTGCCCCGCGACTCCGGGAAGATCAGCGGCAACCTGCGGCGCCCGCCGCGATACAACCGCCGACTCCAACGGGTCTTCTACATCTCGGCCTTGTTCAACATCCGGCACTGCCCCGAGTCCCGCGGGTTTTACGATCGCAAGCGAGCCGAGGGCAAGCGTCACACCCAGGCCGTCCTCACCCTTGCCCGCCGCCGTGTCAAGGTCCTCTGGGCTCTCCTACGCGACGGCCGGCGCTACGAGCTCACCCCACCCGTCGCTCTCGCGGCTTGACAGACCGCATTACTGATCTCTTCGGGTTGTTGTCGGCTGGTGGGTGAGTCTGAGTCCGGTGCCGGCAAGGCAGCCGTCAATCAGGTCGGGGCGGAGCTGGATGTGTCGCAGACCTCGGCGGAGGGTGCGTTCGAGGTGCTCGTCGTCGGCGAAGGCGGTGCTGGCCAGCGGGCCGCGCCGTAACAGCGACCAGATGCCCTCGACCGGGTTCAAGTCGGGTGCATAAGAGGGCAGTTGCACGATGGTGAGCCAGTCGTGTGCGGCGGCGTACTCGCGCATCCCGGCAGCCCGGTAGGTGTTGAGATTATCCCAGATCAGCACGATGGGAGCCTGGAGCTGGATGTGGGTACGCACGACCAGGTCGCGGTAGTCATTCCACGCGAAGGTGTCGCGTCCTTTGCCTCGATGCTTGCGGTGGCGGCGCGGCCGGTAGATCAGCCGGGACGTCTCGCCCGGTTTGTAGCAGCACATCGCCGCGATCGACCAGCGGCGCCAGGAACGGCCCCGCACCCGTACCACCGGCGTGTGCCCACGCCGGCCCCAGGTGCGGGCGCGTGGCGGTGTCATCGAGAACCCGGCCTCGTCCTCGAAGACGATGTACGCCCCCAGCGCCACCGCAGTCATTCCGCCTGCGGCCGCACATCCTTCTTCCACAGGCCCACCGCCTGCCCGTCGCGCTCCAGCGCCCGGCGGGCCGGCGACTGCCAGGACCAGCCGTGCCGGTGCAGCAGCCGCCACACCGCCGCCGACGAGCAGTCCAACCTGAACTTCCGCGCGATCAGCACCCTGATCCGGGCCAGGGTCCAACACTGGTCCTCCCAACCATGCGCGGCCGGCTCACCGCCAACTCTTGCTCCAGCTCGGCGAACTGGCCCTCGGACACCTTGGGCAGTTTCGGCGGCCCCGCAGAGGCGAGCGCGTCCATCCCGCCCTCCCGCCAGGCACGGCGCCAGCGTTCCACCGACCGCTCACTGACCCGCAGATCCTTCGCGATCACTGCGGTTCTCTCACCGCGAGTGAATCGCTCACCGGCCTCGTACCGGATCTGCTCGCGAAATTGCCGCCGCTCCGCGGTCAGCCCACCACCCTGCGCATACCGCGTGCCATCGGCCTACCGCAGGGATCACGACACGTCACCCCCGACAACAACCCGAAGAACGCAGTAACTCCCACCACCGCAGCCACTCCGTGTAAACCCAGGCACTGCACCGCTACCTGCGCTGGCGCAATACCAACGCCCACCACCCCGACGTACTCACCGCCCAACGCAAGGAACGCGCCCACGTCCGCAGCGAGAAGGGCATCCGCTGGGGCGGACGCCCCTTCAACACCGCAGCCTGACCAACCGCGAACCGCAGCCCCCGAGCGCCGAAGGAGGCAAGTTCAGGAGAAGGACAGCGACAGAAGGATGACTCAGGAGGCGGACGGTTCGATCTCCCCAGCAAAGACGATGACCTGGTCGATGAGGCTCCGCCGCAGATGGACGACGTCCGTTCCCGCCAGGCGGGGACCTCCATCCGGCGTGGTAAAGACCCACTGGTAGCGGGCCCACTCGTCAGGCATGTCCACCGCCGAGCAGCGCACCATCGTGCCGGTCCCCGCCGGGTGGCGCCGGATGTCCAGCACGAACCGCTCGACCGCCGCGATTCCTTCGCTGCGACCCAACGGCCCCCAGAAGACCACGTCTGAGGTCAGAGCCTGGGAGAGCAAGGCAGTCACATAGCTGTCGTCCGAGGCGTTGAACGCGGAGATGAACGTGTCGATCGCGGAGCGTGCAATCTCTTCCTGCATGCCCCAGTAATACCAGCCGTTTCGCGTGCGCTCGTCCCGCGAGCCGCCTTCCGATCACGGTGAACCATCCCGGTCACAGCACTAGAACGAGCCATCGATGCAGCGGCACGCTGCCGGGGGCGGAGCCGGGTTCGGTGCCGGCCGCGGTGCGTTGCGGTGTTCTGCACGTCGTCGAGAGGCTCGTCCCATGCCCTTCATCCTCTCCCAACTCCGGCCCCGGAGCAACGGGCATTGGCTGGTGACCTGTCTCAGCGAAAGTAGTCGGCCGGAAGCCGGTGACCTGGGCGGGCTGGGTTGGCTGAGCCGTGACACGGCAGTTGGAACTTGGCCACGAGGACTGGAACCGCACGCGACTGCATCCTTTGGGCTACTGCGTTTTCGGCCCTGTGGAGGACGATCTCGCGGCACCGCCGCGAAAGAGTTGACCCGTGCGAACCACCATCGGATACACCGCTGAAAGCATCGGCTACGTCGTAGGAGCCCAGGGGCTTGTCAGCTT
>NZ_JBSFGB010000083.1:0-15953 GCF_053596375.1 Streptomyces sp. NPDC001709
CCTCCGCGAGATCCAGTACCGCAGCAACCTCATCGATGGATGTCTCGCCGAAACCGGCCTCACGTTGACGACATCACGCCAACAAGGTCAGTAACTATTCGACCTGGGCCCGCGTGGCGGCCGGCGTCGCCACGTTCCTCATCGCCCTCCTGCGCGCCCTTGACTTCGGCTCTCGTTGGCGCTGGCACCTCAACATGCGAGCGCGCTATACCAGCCTCGTCGATCGAGTCGATCGCGTTGCTGTTCTGCCTCCCGACCAACGCCCCGAAGCCCTGGCTCAGGTCTATGACGAACTCGCGAGCATCCGTGCCGAAGAACGCGCGGTTCCCGGGAGTGCAAGCACCGTCGCCTCGTCTGGGAACACTCCCTGAAGCTGACCAACGGCCTTCCAACGCCCATTCCCCGAATGCATCCCCCACCTTTTGATCCGCGCGGTCACCGACAGAGGGCAGGTGCTGCACCCCGGCCGCCGGTCCAGGCCCTCAAGGGCGCCATGGCGAGGCCGGGCCGGACAGCGCGCCTGGACTCCCAGCCTGCGCCCGGGTGTTGGGGTCGTCCGCTGCCTGGGCACGGTAGACGGCATGGGAAGCGTTGGCGAACGGCAAGAGGCCCTGGCACTGGCCGCGCAGGCCCGCGACGTGGCATGGGCTGCGGACGGTACGCCCTGGCAGCGGGTCCTGCGCGCGATCAGCGGCGGCAGATGGGGCCGGCAGCCCACCGGCTGGACCGTGATCAGGCTGGATGCGCCCTGGCAGGACACTCCCTCCTCGGAAAGGCCCGGCCTGGAGGGAACGCGCCGCGAACCTCGCCGGCGATGTCGCTTCGCCGTCGGCTACACCGTCTGCGCCGACTGCCGACTCGGGTGAGCAGCCCTACTCCATGGAGAAGTATCAGCGGTGCGGGCTGGTCAACGCGAGCCTGGACACGCTGCGCCTCGAGCACCCCGGCCTGTCCTGGCACACCCCGGGCGGCCACTTCCAGGAATCCGAGCCTTCTGGACAGCTTCGGGCGCGGGCGTGCCGGGCAGCTATCAGCAGCGCGACACCTGCCCGCACGTGCCCGAGGGGTGAGACTGGCCAGGGCCGCCCGGCCAGGGGGCTGTCCGGGACGCACGACCGCCCGCGCTCAACTCACGCTGATAACGATCGCCCACACCTCCGCGTCTGGCACTGCTACGGACCAGGGCAATCCCCAGAGGCGTGAGGAAAGGGCGCTGGTTAGAGTTGGGGTATGGGAGAGCAGCCCGGCGCGGCAACTGCGCCCGAACTCCTCCTCAGAACCGACACAGGCACGACGGTGCTCAGTCCGAACCGGGAGTACCTCGTCGGGCGGGATTCTCTTAGCGATGTCGTTCTCAACGACGGCCGTGTTTCCTGGCATCACGCGGTACTGCGTTCCGGGGCGGGCCGCTGGATTATCGAGGACCTGGGCAGCAAGAACGGCACCTTTGTCAACGGACGCCAAGTCCGTAAGGGGGATCTGTGGCCGGGCAGCGTCATCCGCCTCGGCAGCATCGACGACGGGCCACGCATTGTGGTCGCCGCCTCGCCGCGCCCCGAGGTGGCGGGCTACTCGTCTGAAGGTCCTTCGGGGGTGCTCATGCCCTCCGCCACCGGCACTTTTCGGAAGCCGACTACTGTCCGTCCGCTGCCCGCACGGACGGTGCGCATCGGCCGCAGCAGCGACAATGACCTTGTCATCGACGATCTGGTCGTCTCACGCCGGCATGCCGAGTTGCGTGCGCACGCCGACGGCACCTATGAGGTTGTCGATCTTGGCAGCCACAATGGCACCTTCCTTAACGGCCAGACTGTTGGCCGCGCTGTGGTTGCCCAGGGCGACATCATAGGTATCGGTCACTCAGCGTTCTGCCTGATCGGCAGCGATCTTCAGGAGTACGTCGACACCGGCGAGATCTCCCTCGACGTACAGAATCTGACGGTCCTCGTCGATACCGACCACGTTCTCCTGCACGAGGTGTCTTTCCCCGTCAGTCACAAATGCCTGCTGGCGATCGTGGGACCCAGCGGCGCCGGGAAGTCGACCCTTCTCAACGCCCTCACCGGTCTGCGCCCTGCCGACCGTGGCACGGTGCTATATGACGGGCGCGATCTCTACCGTGACTACGCGGAACTCCGTCAGCGCCTTGGACTGGTCCCCCAGGACGACATCCTGCACACGCAGCTGACCGTGCGCCGTGCCCTCAGTTACGCGGCCGAGTTGCGGTTTCCGCAGGACACAGCCTTGGCGGAGCGAGAGGCCCGGGTCGATGAGGTCACCCGGGAGTTGGGCCTCCAGGAGCGGGTCGAGCAGCCGATCCACAGCCTCTCCGGCGGCCAGCGGAAGCGCGTCAGCGTGGCGCTTGAGCTGCTTACCAAGCCGTCCCTGCTCTTCCTCGACGAGCCCACCTCCGGCCTCGACCCCGGCATGGACCGCTCCGTGATGCGCATGCTGCGCGGCCTCGCCGACGACGGACGCACGGTCATTGTCGTCACGCACAGCGTGCTCAGCCTCAAACTGTGCGACCGGCTGCTCGTCCTGGCGCCGGGAGGCGAGGTCGCCTACTACGGGCCGCCAGAGGAGGCCCTGCCCTTCTTCGGCTTCGAGGACTGGCCGGAGGCGTTCGAGGCATTCGAGGCGGACAGTGCCCGAGCGTGGGCGCAGGAATACCGGTGCTCGCCCCAGAACCAGCAGTACGTCACGAGCCTGAGCATGCAGCCGCCCCTGTTCCGGCCCGAGTCAAGCCTGGCGGGCCCCTCTCCACGGCGCCAGAGCTGGGGAGCACAGTTGGGGACGCTGGTGCGGCGATACGCCGTCGTTCTCAGTTCCGACCGGATCTTCCGCAACGTGATGATCGCGCTCCCAATCGTGATGGGCATCCTGACCCGGCTTGGTGTCGGCAGTCGGCTGACGCCCAGTAACGCGTTGAATGCGCCGCTCCTTCTGTGCATCGGCGCGGTAATGACAGGCGCCGCCAACGGGGTGCGCGAGCTGGTCAAGGAACGTGCGATCTACCAGCGGGAGCGAGCCGTCGGTCTCTCCCGATCGGCGTATGTGATGTCCAAGATATTGGTGCTCAGCGTCGTCACGGTCGTACAAGCCGCCATACTCACACTGGTGGCTCTCGTCGGCGTCGATCTGCGCGCGCCCGGGGGCCACGGAGCTCTCATGCCTCCACTGGTGGAAGTCACGCTGGCCGTCATCCTGCTGGCCTTCACAGCCATGCTGCTCGGCCTCCTCGTTTCCGCGCTCGTGCGCAAAGAGGAGGTGATCATGCCCCTGCTTGTATTCCTCACAGTCGTCCAGCTGGTGTTCTGCGGCGGCTTCCTGTCGCTGCGCGGTACGCCCGTGGTCGAGTACCTGGCCTGGCTGGCGCCCTCCCGGTGGGGATTCGCCGCAATCGCAGGAACCATCCAGCTCGGCTCGCTCATCCCGAACGACCAGAAGTTTGCCGATCCGCTCTTCCAACACACGTCTGCCGCGTGGCTGCGGAACATGGGCATGCTGCTCCTGCTCGCGGTCATCTTCGCCATCGCGGTGGTCCGTCTACTGCGGCAGCAGGAACCCGCCACCATGAGAAAGTAGGACAACCGGACGAGAATCGCCGGCTTTGCCCACCTGCCGAACACCACCCCGCGACGCCGCGCCCTGGGAGAACATCGCCGCAAACCGAACGGGCGGCCTCCGGACGCGTGAATGCCTTCCCCCGTACGGCGCGCTCCAGCCCCCCCTGGACGATCACGCGGATAGTCATGTCTCCAGATGCCCGAGCCTTCGCGTGAAACACGTCCAGCCACCAAACCCTCCCGGACCAGGCTGCCGCGCCGTCCGCACGAAGCTCGGCTAGCCGACACCCTGCCGAAGGCTTGTCAGCGCCTGACCGCAAAGGCCCGCAACAGTCCATGCCACAGGGCGCGCTTTCCTGGGGTTCGAAGAGAGGGAAAGGGTGGCACGGTGGGAACAGGTGACGCCGCCGGCCGAGTGATCGCCGGACGCTACCGACTCCTGCGCAGCCTGGGAGCCGGCGGCATGGGCCGTGTCTGGCTCGCCCACGACCAAGAGCTCGCATGCGACGTCGCCCTCAAGGAAATCACCGTGCATCGGGACCTTCCGGAGCGGGAGCTGCACGCACGCATCGCCAGAGCCCGCAGCGAAGCACGGCACTCCGCCCGCCTCCGCGGCCACCCTCACGTGGTCACGGTCTATGACAGCGTCATCGACCACGGCCTGCCATGGCTCGTCATGGAATACGTGCCCGGAGCACGCGACCTTGAAGCGGTCGTCCGCGACGACGGCCCACTGTCACCAGCCGACACCGCCAGGATCGGCCTGGCCCTGCTCGACGCCCTCACCACAGGCCACCAACTGGGCATCCTGCACAGAGACGTCAAACCCTCCAACGTCCTGCTGACCAGCACCACACCCCAAGAACCCCACGGCACAGGAATCGGACGGGTACTGCTCAGCGACTACGGCATCTCCCTCCAACAAGACGCCGACGAGCCACGTCTCACCACCACCTCCGGCATCATCGGAACCCCCGGCTACCTAGCCCCGGAACGCGCCCGCGGCGCAGAACCAACTCCCGCATCCGACCTGTTCTCACTCGGTGCAACCCTCTACTACGCCGTCGAGGGCCACGCCCCCTTCGACCGCGGCTCCTACGCCGCCACCCTCACCGCACTCCTCACCGAAGAACCCACACCACCCCGCCGCGCCGGCAACCTGACCAGCGTCCTCCTCAACCTGCTCGTCAAAGACCCAACCCAAAGACTGAACACCGACACCGCAACACACCTGCTCACCCAATTCACCGTCGAAAGCACACGAACGCGACAGGTAACCGTCACCCAGCCCATCAAGCCACCATCACCGCCACGCCCCGCAACCCCTCGCGAAATCCCGAAGCGGGCCGAACCGAAACAACCCCGCAGTCTCGGAACCCCGAAAAGGACCTGGTCCATCTGGGGGCGGCCCACAGAGCTTCCTCGCAGACCCCAACCGAAGCGAACACCTAAACCACAACCTTCGAAAAATCCCCGGCCCTGGAGGCAGCCCCGCCCGCCTACTCGCACACGTAACCAACAAGCAACTCGAAAAAAACGCCGCATCATTGCCACGACAACCGCAGCACTCGTCGCAGGCCTTCTCACGTGGCTGGTTCTCAAGGGGTCTCACGGCACACAGCCACCCTCGCAAAGAGCCTCGAAAGCTCCATCCGCAACCGCCCCCACGAAACCATACGGAGACGTTGTCGGAATCACCCAAGAACTGCAGGTCGGCGACTGCGTCACCGCACGATGGACAGGGCCACGGTTCGCCTACCTACCAGCCCTAAAGCTCGTCAACTGCACGAGCGAAACCCCGGACGGACAAGTGATGAAAACCGTCACGCCAAACTCGGCATCCGACCAAGGATGCAATTCTGCGCTCAAGGACACGGTGACTGCCATGGCAGACGCCGAGGCATACCCACTGGTACCAGCTGTCGGCAGCGACGTACAAAAGACTGCGTGCCTCATCTTCAACAAGGACAGCAACAATTACGGCCCGGTAGGGCCTTTCCGCAAGATCGGCGACTCGACCGGAGTCCAGAATGCTCAAATCGGCGACTGCTACAACACCAAGGAAACTGCGGGCGGACTCACACAATATCTGGCAAAGTGCGATGCTCCGCACAACGCGCAGGTTGTCGGCTTCGCCAAGATGAC
Source organism: Streptomyces sp. NPDC001709 (assembly GCF_053596375.1). NCBI lineage: Bacteria > Bacillati > Actinomycetota > Actinomycetes > Kitasatosporales > Streptomycetaceae > Streptomyces > Streptomyces sp. NPDC001709. Next base: position 5,712 of record NZ_JBSFGB010000083.1, read on the forward strand.
CTCACAGAATAACGATGAATGCCTGCCAGAATATGGGTCGCTTTACAACTCGAGCACTTACAGTATCTACTCGGTTACACCAAGCGGCGATCTCTGGAAACAAGGATTCCATTACGCGGAGTGCAATATTGTCCGATTGGGGAAGCAGAGACTCGATTCACCCATCACTCCGTCCACGCCATAGCCGCCACGGACACCACGCGCGGCGATGCGCACTGAGAGCCGTACGAGTGACGTGCGCAATGATCCGAGCATGAGTAGCTGGCGAGGCCTTGATGAGTAGTTGAGCTCATGTCGCCGTCTGGTCGCCGACTGCAGCCTGGTTCCGTGAACGTGACCCGGAACGTCAAACCCCGCGACCTGGCCGACTGGCCCACGTGTCGCTTCCTCGCCCTGTTCTTCTGGAGTTGGGCGGCGCTGATCACGTTCGGTCCCATCCTTCTCCCGGCTGTTCTCTCCGTCGCCTGGATGCAGCCGTTGGCGTCGGTGATCTCGTTGACAAAAGTAACCGTGCTCCAAGTCGGCCTCATCGCAGCCCGGCTACCAGGGTCTGGACGCCCAGACCGGCGGGCGCGTGGTGACGCCACCGCACCGCAAGTTCAAGAAGAACGCCCCGGACTGGTACGAGAAGATGCATGAGCGGCAACGCAAGGCCCACTCCTCCCGACGCATCCGCGTCGAGCACGGCATCGCGCATTTGAAGAACTGGCGGGCACTGGCCCGCCACCTCGGCCACCACGAACACATGAGCGACACCGTCCAGGCCATCGCCGCCCTGCTGTCCCACCAACAGACCTCCGACCTGGCCCCGGCACGAACAATGTGAAACGCCAAGCACCCGCGAGGCCCACGACGGGGACTGTCAAACGAGTGGGTCTGTTCCGTAGTCGGTGGTGACGGTGCGTGCTCGCCTGTGATCATTGAGCGTGCATGATGCGAACGCGCTTGTGGGAACGGTGTTTTCGGGGTTGTCGGTGTTGGTCATCGAGGATGTGGCGGACGGTGGCGAGATAGTCCGGGTTTCGGCTAGGACCTGGGATGTTCCCGTTCCCTGTCCGCTGTGCGGGGTGGTGACGGGGAGGGTCCACGGATATCACGGCCGGACGGTGCGGGATATGCCGGTCGACGGCCGGCAGGTCGTGGTCCGGGTGAGGATGCGACGGCTGGTCTGTCCGGTCCTGGGCTGCAGGCGGCAAACCTTCCGAGAGCAGGTCCCCGTGCTCCTGGAGCGCCATCAGCGCCGCACCACACGTCTGACCGGCCAGCTCTCCGAGCTGGTCAAGGAGTTATGCGGCCGGGCGTCCGCCCGACTCACCCGATCTGTGGCCGTGCCCGTGTCGTACGCCTCCGCCCTGCGGCTGCTGCGGCGGGTGCCCGTGCCGGAGGTGCGGATCCCGCGGGTGATCGGGGTCGACGACTTCGCCCTGCGGCGCCGGCACAGCTACGCCACGATCATCATCAACGCCGAGACCGGTGAGCGAATCGAGGTACTGCCCGGCCGCGAAGCCGCCACTTTGGAGGCCTGGCTGCGCGGACATCCGGGCATCGAGGCCGTGTGCCGGGACGGATCGGCCACCTACGCCGAGGCGGTCCGCCGAGCCCTGCCCGACGCGGTCCAGATCAGCGACCGCTGGCACCTGTGGCACAACCTCGCCGAGGCCGTCGCAAAGAAGTCGCCGCGCACAGCACCTGCTGGGCGAAAGCGGGCCCGCCCCCGGCCGAGGGGAGACAGGCCGCCACCACCCGCGAGCGCTGGCAGCAGATCCACGCCCTGCGCGAGCGCGGAGTCGGACTTCTGGAGTGCGCACGCCGCCTGAACCTGGCTCTCAACACCGTCAAGCGCTACGACCGCGTCGCCGAGCCCGAGCGCCTCATCCGCGCCCCCAAGTACCGGCCCACCCTCGTGGATCCCTACCGCGATCACCTGCGCCGACGCCGGCTGGAGAACCCGGCCGTCCCCGTCACCCATCTCCTCCAGGAGATCAGGGAACTGGGCTACACCGGCAGCTCGAACCTGCTCGTCCGCTACATCAACCAGGGCCGCGTCGAGGCCGACCGGCCCGCACTCTCGCCCCGGCGCCTCGCCCGCTACCTGCTCACCCGCCCCGACCGCCTCAAGGACCACCAGCGGGAATGCGTCGAGGCCGCCCGCACCGCCTGCCACGAGATGACCGCTCTGGCCGACCTCATCCACCACTTCGCCGTACTGCTGGATCCCGCCGACGGCAATGCCACACTGCTGAGCACCTGGATCACCTCGGCCCAGGCCGAGGACCTGCCCCACCTGCATGCCTTCACCCGGGGCCTCGAGAAGGACCGCGCCGCAGTCGACGCCGCCCTCACCCTGCCGCACCACAACGGCGGCACCGAAGGCGTCAACAACAAAACCAAGCTGATCAAGCGCCAGATGTACGGCCGCGCGAGTTTCCCTCTCCTCCGCCACCGCATCCTCCTGGGCTGATGACACCCTCCGTCACCACCGACTACGGAACAGACCCGAACGTCTTACAGTCCCCGCTGGTCGGGGACAGCCATCCGCAGTAGATCGTCCGTCAGGCCGTATCGCCGGCGGCGACGGCTCCGAGCGGGTGTCTCGGTGGTTACTGCTGCAGGTCGGCCTCGACCGCCTGGCGGAAGATGTCTCCGCACGTGGGGGACGGCGCTGCCAAGGGGGATGCAATCAGGCAGCTGCACTTGAACGGCCAAGGACCCCGGCAGGTGTGTCGGGGTCCTTGTGCAGTGCTGTCCGCGTACTGGTTGCGGCCCAGCGCGAGGCGGCGGCGCGGAACTGTGAGGGGTGCCTGGTCCGCTGGTCGGTCGGCGTTGAGGCCACACCCGGCGTCCTTGTCAGGCTGACGGCTTCGACTGCGGCTGGCCGCCATGGGCGCGCAGTTGCTCGTTGATGCGCTGAGCTTCTTCGAGCTGGTCTTCGAGGATGACGATGCGGCAGGCGGCCTCTATGGCGGTGCCCTGGTCGACGAGTTCGCGGGCACGGGCAGCGATGCGCAGCTGGTAGCGGGAGTAGCGGCGGTGGCCGCCTTCGGAGCGCAGGGGGGTGATCAGGCGGTGTTCGCCCAGGGCGCGGAGGAAGGCGGGGGTGGTGCCGAGCATCTCGGCGGCCCGGCCCATGGTGTAGGCGGGATAGTCGTCGTCGTCGAGGATGTCGGCGGGCCGGGTACTGCGAGGGGGCATAGACCTCTTCTTTCGGGGGATGCGTCGGGGGGCCCGGATGCCGTAGTGGCACCCGGGCCCCGAGCTTTCAACACCATCTACCGGCCGACTGCGCCGGCTTTCTTTGTCCGCAGGTTCCGCCTGGGAGGGCGGGGCTGCGGGGATCGCGTATGCGTGACCGGGGACCACCTTCCAATCCGGGGCCTTGCGGTACCCGGGCGGACTGCTTCCTCGCCCGGGCGATCCTGATGGCGTTCTGCTCCTTACCTTCGGTTACTCGGTTGTACTGCTGGATAACGCGGGTACTGCTCGCGACCCCTTCGGGTCGCGTCCTGCTTGACGTGCATGCACGGCAGTTCCTGTCTGCCGTGCCCACTTCGACTTCCTGGGTACGGTAGAAACCGTAGCCCTGTGGATGACCAATGTCTACCTCCGTCATGACAGATTTCCTCCGTTACACCTGGAAGAGTGCTTCACGGCAGGTTGTGGCTTCACGCTCGGCTGTCTTGGTAGTTGGACAGATCCAGCAGTCCACGGACGGGCAGGTGGGCCTCTGCTGGATGGCGGAGGGTGCCGTCCGTGTGGAGGGTGTAGCGGGTGCGCCGTCCTTCGCGGTTGCGGCTGATGTAGCCGGCCTGTTCTAGGGCCTGTCCGACGGGTCACTGTGCTGTCAGATCCATGTCCCGCAAGCTGTCCGCATAGGTGAACCGAGATCCGCGAGGCATGCGCGGCGAGGTGGTGCGCGCCAGCGCGATGCTGTACGGCCCGAGTCGCTCGGTCTCCCGCGGGTTCGGCCAGTTGCAGACAGGTGGTCTCCGAGGAGGCCCGGTGTCGTCCCCGTGGGTGTCGCAGGCGGCGGGACTTGAGGGCGGGACGCATCCCCGGTGCATCGACATCATCTTTGGGCTTGTAGAGATAACCAGGTACTGTGCAATGCATGGAACCTGACATCGCAGGTAAGCCCACCGCGGGCAAGGCGGAGAGCCAGCTCCGCAAGGGGGTGCTGGAGTACTGCGTGCTGGCTCTCCTGCGGGACGGCCCGCGCTACGGCGTGGAGCTGCTCGAAGCTCTCGGTGCGGTGAGCGTCATGGTCACCAGCCAGGGAACGATCTACCCCTTGCTGTCCAGGTTGCGCCGGGAGGGAGTGGTGGAGACCCGCTGGCAGGAGTCCCCCAGTGGGCCGCCCCGGCGCTACTACGAGCTGACGGCATCGGGGCATGCGGCGCTGAAGGAGTTCACCGCCATCTGGCCGCACTTCCGTGACGCGGTCGACCACTTCATCACCGACTGACTGGAGACCACCGTGACGATCACCGAGCACCCGCTGGTGCGCAGCTATCTGTCCGCCGTGACGCGGGAGACGGCCGGGCTCAGCCCGGAGCGCCGAAACGAGTTGCTGGCCGACCTGGAGGAGCACATCACCGTGGCGCTAGCGGAAGAGCCCGCCACCGGCGATGACCAGGTCCGCACCGTCCTCGCACGCCTCGGCGACCCGCGCACGATCGCGGCGACCGCACTCGGCGAGGAGCTCCCCGCTCCGCAGACGAGCCAGAGCCGTACCTTCGCCATCGTTGGACTTCTGGCGGTAACCGGCCCCCTGACGGCCTTCGCGCCCCCGCTGGGCATCGCCTTGATCGGTGCGATCTGGTGGCTGTGGACCGCGCCCCAGTGGCGTGACCGCGACAAGGCGATCGGGACGGCGGCCGCCCTCGTGCCGCTGCTGTTCCTGGTGGCGCAGTGGGTGATTCCCGCGGGCGCGCTGGGCCTCGGCCTCGGAGCGTTGTTCATTCCGTTGACTCTGGCTGTCCTGGCATTCCCGGCTGCCGCTGGCGTCTACCTGCTGCGGTCCGCACAGCGCCCGTCATGACAGGCGCTCACCAATGACGCAGTCGAGATCCTGAAACAGCCGGACTGCCGTCAACCGAGGCCGCCCGACCGGGCGCTCCGAGAGTCCCCCACCAGCAAGAGGAACGAACGATGCAGGCACAGCTCGCACAGCAGATGGCCCTTGCCCCCACGGGCACTATCGTGATCGGCTGCGCAGGAGCTGCGGCGGTCGCCGGCGTTCTCGCGTTGTACTTCGGCGCTCTGCTCGGCATCGTCAGGTCCGACCTCACCGGTGGGATGAAGCTGGTCTGGTTCGTCTTCGCCTTGGTGGCCCCCTTCCTCGGGTGTCTGCTCTGGTTCCTCGTCGGTCACCGCGATGCCCGCCACCGGCCTGGCATCGCCTGATTCCAAGAACGCCATTTGCCATCTTCATGATCGGGTAGTCACAGGGCTGATGCGGTGGCGTGGCCCGGTTGGGAAGCGTGATTACGCGTGCCCGCCATGCAGTTCGTGTGCGAGACGGGTGCACCACTCCAACAGTTCACAGGAAAGGCGGAGGCATGGCCAAACCTGTTCGCGCGGCTCTCGGGGGCGTGTGGATCAAGTGCAATTTCTGTCAGGGCGACCTGTTCAGGGACCGTGAGGTGAAGCTCAACAGCTCCGGAATGGAGTTCATGAGCTTGGGCTGGGCGAACGAGTCGGCAACCGGCCTAATCTGCTGGAACTGCGGCTATGTGCATCTGTTCGTGAACAGGGACATCGAACTGTACAAACAGAAGAAGGGCTAAGAACGTCCTACATGGTGAGTTTGAGGAGCCGCTTGTAACAAACAAAGGGCTGCGGCAAGTCCGAGAAAGGCCAGGTAGTTACGGGGATGGCGCTCGTAGCGGGGGCTGAGTCTGCGGTACAGAGCCCGCCCCGCCAGAGGTTTCCGGTCCTCCGACGGGGCGGGCGTCTTGATGCCAGCGCCTGTTACCGCTCGGTCGGCACGATGAAGCCGCGCCGCGGCTGCGGCTCCGGGTCACGCGAGTCCGGCTGCTGCGCGCGTCGCCACGCCTTCACCAGGTCCGCGTACCGGGGGTCGATCCACTCAGCCATGCTCACACCTCCGCCGTCAGGCTACGGGAGGCTGTGGAGTCGGCATGGGCCTGATGGTGCACTCCGGTGCGTGCTGGCACTTCGCCGCCACCGAGACGAGGGTTTCGTCCGACGGAGCGCCCCACAGCTCCGGGTCTGCGGCCCAGCCGAGCTCGGCGATCTTCTCGCGGGTGCGGACCAGGATCGGCGGGTCGTAGTTCGTCGGGTCCCAGCCGGGATAGTGGTGGACGAACCCGCCGCCGAGCTGCACGCACAGGTTGGCGTACATGGCGGTGTGCAGGATCAGGGCGTGCCAGCCCTCGTCCACGATCCGCGACGGCGCCAGGCCGACGCCCGGGTTCACCGAGCAGGCCGCGACGAACTTCAGTGCCTCCTCGACGATCCGGCCAGCCATCTCCTCCGCCATGTCGGGGTTGGCATCCATCACCGTCTTGCGGCAGCTGGTGAACCGCTCGTCGGTGATGAGCATGCGGGCCATGGCCGTCGGGGGCTTCGGGTCGGGTCCGGACGGCGGCATGGGGCCGGGGCCGGGCAGGGGTACGCTCACGGGCGTCTCCTTCGCTGATTGTGGATGGGGATGGCGGCCGGGGCCGGTTGGTCTTCGCGGGATTCGCCGGTCCGGGTCTGGTCAGTGGCCGACCTGGTGGGGTGAGCTCGCCGCCGGGACGGGAGCGCCGGCGGCGGACCCTGCGCCCTCCCCTGCACGAGGCGGCCGGCGAGGCCGCCGTCTCTGCCGCGGAGCCGTTTGCCGAGGCAGGGATCGGCCCGGCGTGGGGCAGACCTTGGTTGGGCTGCTCGCGCCAGTTCCGGTCTCGACGTTGACCTTCTCCGGCGTGCCCTTGATCGGCTGGTCGCACCGTGCCCAGTTCATCGGCGTAGCTCCATGGCCAGAGCGTGAAGGGCGCGGCGGGTCTCGCAGATCGTGGCGTCATCCGTGCACTGCTCGCACATGCCGGGGTGGGAGTTGCGCGCAGCCAGCACGGCACGGCGCGTGCAGGACCGGCAGCCACGGAGAAAGAGGGTCGTCCCGTTCTCACGGCGCTCGCCGAGGTCGATGGCTGTCGCAGTGGACAGTGGCTCGCCACCCCACACGCACTCAGCGCCACGCGCTCTCGCCTCGGGCAGGACGTCGAGGGGCGGCACCGGGATGAGCGGCAGGAGGTCGGCTGGGATGTCGGCCAGGGCTTCGGCGGTCATGACCAGCGCACCGCTTTCCAGGCCTGTCGCAGCGGCTCACCTTGGGCGCACGGGTTGGTGCCATCCGCGCAGGCCGGACAGTCGCTGTAGTGGAGGATCAGCGCCTTGTAGGCCGCGTACGACGGTTTCGCCTCGAAAGCCTTCATGGCCTCAACAAGCGCTTCGCGGCCTGTCTGCGCTGGTCGCTCCCCGGTAGGCGCGCAGGCTGTACGGTGCATGGTGTCGACGCTCCTCGCAGTGTCGGCCACGCCCCGGGAGGCTCCGCCGCCTCGCCGGGGTTTGTTGTGCCCTACGACGCTAGGAGCGTCAACAGCCGGGCAGCCAGCAATGTGCACTGATGTGCACGCGGCTTGTTAGCGCTCTTGACCTGCCAAGTACGCCGCACGACGGTGGTGTACATCTCTGAACATGACGAGCAGCGGAGGCGACCGTGGACCTACAGTTCATTGGGATCGACCCCAACACCGGTGACGGCGAAAGCCCTACTGTGTGGGTTGACCAGGAAGCGAAGGAACTCGTACTGCAGGGCTGGAAGCCGGGCCCCGAACTCGAAGCCAGGTGCGCGGCGTTCGACGTGCCCGGCCATGCGGTGGGCATCCCGGCCCACGAGGCAGTGATCCGTATCCCCGCCCGGATGGTGCCGATGGTCAGGGAGGCGTGCGATGCCGTCGAACGTGCCGACGTTTCCTGAACTCCTCGGCGCGGCCACCCGGTTGGCCGTGCACCTGGAGATGCGTGACAGCTACGCCGTCGACTACGAGAAGGGCCCGTTCGCACAGTGGCGGGCCGGCCACCGGCACGATCCGGCGGACCGTGCCTCCTGGTGGCGCCCGTGGCTCGACCTCATCGAGGAGACCGTAGGCCGCGGTGTCGTCGTGCGCCGAGCTCGCATCGTCTCGGAGCCGGTCAGTGAGTACACCCGCTTCCTGTACGACGGCACCTTCACGAACATCGCTGCGGGCGAGCAGGTGCGCTGGCTGCCACGTCGGCAGGCCTCGGACATCGCGCTGCCCGGCAATGACTTCTGGCTCATCGACGGCTGCCTGATCCGGTGGAACCACTTCACCGGCGAGGGCGCCTCGGCGGGCGGGGAGATCAGCGAGGACCCGGCCGCCGCGAAGCTGTGCGCCGACGCCTTCGAAGCGGTGTGGGCGCGCGCGATCCCGCACGACCAGTACACGATCAGCTAGCGCGGAAGGCCCACGGCCGGCTCATGCCCATCTCCCCGTCCTCGTCGGCGCAGGCCGCCCGTGAAGCCGTCGCGCAGCGCCTGAAGGAACTCCGGGCCGACGCCGGGATCACCGGGGCCGAGCTGGCCACGCGCTGCGGCTGGTCGCACCCGAAGACGTACCGGATCGAGGGCGCCCGTACGCCGCCGTCGGCTGAGGACATTCGCCGCTGGTGCGAAGCATGCGGCGTCGGCCACCAGGCGGACGACATCATCGCCCAGTCCCGTACCGCAGAGTCGATGTACGTGGAGTGGCGGCGCAAGGTCCGCACCGGGCTGAAGCAGCTGCAGCGCAGCTACGTGCCGCTGTTCAAGGCGACGAAGCTGTTCCGCGTCTACTCGCCGACGATGGTGCCCGGCCTGCTGCAGACCGAGGGCTACGCGCGCGGCCTGATGACGGCCATCACCCGCTTCCGGGACATCCCCGACGACGTCGCCGACGCGGTCGCCGCACGACTGGAACGCTCCCGGATCATCCACGAACCCGGGCACCGGTTCGCCATGGTCATCGAAGAGCCGGTCCTCTACTACCAGCTGGGGGACCCGGACGCGATGGCCGCGCAGCTCGGCTACCTGCTGACCGCCGGCGCACTGCCGCAGGTGTCGCTTGGCATCATCCCCAGCGCGACCACCGAACGCCCCATGTGGCCGCAGGAGCTGTTCCACGTGTACGACGAGACCCTCGTGTCGGTTGAACTGCTGGCGGCCCGTGTGCAGGTGACCCAGCCGTCGGAGATCGCCCTGTATGTGAAGGCGTTCGAGCAACTGCGCGCCTTGGCCGTATACGGGGCCAACGCGCGCGCCCTGATCGTGAAGGCCATCGACGCCTTGGGTTGATCGGATTCCGCCAGGTCAACGGGTGTAGCAATCGGCGTAGTCTTACTACTCGCGAATCGCACACACCTCTCAGCGGGCGCCGTTGTCGTACATTCTGCGCCATCGTTATGGGCGCGCTGTCCGACTCACAGCCGGAGGCGGCGGCCACTGCAGCACGGGCACGTCCGCGGCATCCCGAACCGCTCGACCTCGCCTGCGCCGCAACATCGACGGCAGGCGGCAAACAGCCGGACCGCCGAACAGGTCGAGGGCAGAAAGAAGCTCCAGCGTCGCCGCCGCGGCGCCGGTTGCATCTCCGAATCCAAGAAGCGCAAGGCCCGTCGAGGAGCACGCCGAGCAGCTCGCCACCGCCCACTACGAGTTGCAGGGCTGGACGGTCGAAAAGCTCAGCAAGGGTCGACGGCCGTGCTGTGGGGTTGGCGAGCATCCGGCGGGCCAGCGTTGCCTACGCTTCGGCCCGATGCCTTCGGCCTCCAGCACGGCGGCAATCTCACGGAAGGACAGTTCGTCCTCGTCCCGGAGCTGGCGGGAGCGGGCACGGTCGGCCTGTTCCGTCTCCTCTTCCGCCAGGTCCTTTTGGCGAGCCCGCCATCCGTACGGCGGGGCGCCGGGGGTGGGTCGGTTCCTCATCAGCACGGCTGCCAGCACCGAGGGTCCGCCGCGGGCTGGGGTTGTCGCCGGGTAGGCGCCGAGTACGCCACGGTCCCGCAGCTCTTCCAAGTCTGGAAGACGGACTCCGGGGAGGGAGCCGAGAAGGTCGGCCTGGACGGTGCGGATGCTGGTGAACGATCTCCGTAAGTTGTTTGGTGGCCCGGGAGGGCCGGGTGTGGCTGAACGTTCTCTGCCTGCAGTGGCTCGCAAGGAGTGGCCGTCCGGCTCTTCGG
>NZ_JBSFGB010000084.1:0-15539 GCF_053596375.1 Streptomyces sp. NPDC001709
GCACGCTCACGCAGCTCGGCAGGGTAAGGGGACGGACGGGCCATGACTCGATCCTCTCAGGGAATCGAGCCTCCATCAGACCCGGAGCGCTTCAGCACTCGGGAAGCGCGTTAAAGCAGAGGCCAGCTGACAACCAACGCTGCCACCATGGTGTGACACATGAACCACAGCGCCTCCCGACGGAAGTCAAAGAGAACCGCCCCTTGATTCAGACCCAAGGCAACCGTCCGTCGGCTCGCCGCCCTCGCCATCTCCAATGCGCCGACTGCCGCTTTTACCTTTCACGGTCAACGGCACGGCGCAAGGGGCAACGAGTCAGGGCATGGCATGGAAAGGCTCGTCCGTGGCGGTTCCGTTGACGCCGGTCAGGACCTGGATGGTGCTGTCCACATCGGCGGTGTGGGCTTCAACTACTGTCGGTCGGCTGGCAGCGAGGTCATCCGCTCCTCGGTCGCACCGTTGCGACCCTGAACTTCCCGCTGTGCGGTTTAAAGGGTACGAGCCCCCTGATCGCATGAAAGTAGATACCAGAAAATCGATGAAGCGTTACGGCTATGCTACTTTTCCCAGGTGTGCCGCGCTCCCAACTCACAAACCAGCACCACAATTCCACTGCACAAAGCAATTGTGCTGTTTTACCTTGCGTAACGGGTTCCAAGCCGCCTGGACGGTCCGTTCCTGAGGCTCCTTCACCCGTGGGCGCACTGACGGAGAGGATGAGCGATGACGGCCACAGCAGCCCCGCAGCTTCCTGAACAGTCCTCGCAGACGGGTGGGCAGAAGCGGTCGGGTCTGCGTCAGACCGGCATCCCCGACCAGCACGATCCCGGCCTGAACGTACGGGTTCATGTGCATCAATGACCAGGCGGTCAATCTCCTACCTGGTCAGCACCTACCACTCGGCGGCGTTCTCGTCCCCGACGCGCCGGGTGTCCTGGAGCTGGAGAACGTCGAGGTTTACCGCAGGTCGTCCTAACACCGGCTGTATCCAGCGCTGGTCGCGGCACTCAGCATCACCCAGAGAACGGAGACGAGGACCGGTGTCACTGCTTTCCCGGATGACCGCGCGTACAGCCGACCACGATGTGGCCAGGCTCGTGGCCACGCTACTCTCCCACCGCCATGGCGTTGGCGCCGTTGTCCCAGGTGCGCTGCCCGGCACCGGCAGACTCTTCGCAGCCCACCCAGCACTGAGCGGACCGACCGGGCTGGGCACCTCCGCCGCTCGCATCGCACCCGCCCGAGCAGCCCATGGCACCTCCCCGACGGAGCCGTCCGGATTGCCCGATAGCGACGTCCCGGAGCTGTACTGTCCGCCACCGGTCCGCGACGACCCGGAACTCGGTGAACACGTCAACGACCGCCTCGTCCAGTGGGCCGAGGAAATCGGGCTCTACGCGGGACAGACCGACCGCATCCGCGCGGTGAACATCGGACGCATGATGATGCTGGCCCACCCCGACAGCGACGACCCGGACCGGCTGCTGGTCGCCGCGAAGTGCGCCTTGGCAGAGTGGGCCACGGACGATTACTACTGCGACGACGGGGCCGCGCCGGAACCCCTCGGTGCGCACCTCGGGATCGCCTACACAGCCTTCGACCCCGCTCACCCCCCGCTCCGCTACCTGCCCGAACAGGAGAAGGTCCTGCGCAACGACCCCGTCCGGGTCGCGCTCCGCTCCGCCTTCGAGCAGCTGGCCGAGATCGCGGACCATCCCCGGGTGGGGAGGCTGCGCCAGGAGGTCGCCGCCTTGTTCGTGGCCTACACCCACGAGGGCACCTGGCGCGTCCAGGAACGCATGCCATCCGTCTCCGAGTACCTGGCGCACCGGCAGTTCAACAGCTTCCTGCCCTGCCTCGCGCTGATCGACGTCATGGGAGGATATCGGCTCACCGAAGCCGAGTACACCGACCCGCGAGTGCGACGCGCCGTGACGATGGCGGCCAACGCCAGCACGCTCGTCAACGACCTGTACTCGATGGGCAAGGAAGACCACGACCAGGGCGTGGAGTTCAACCTGCCCGTCGTGATCGCCGCGCACGAGCAGTGTTCCCCACCCGAAGCAGTCAAACGGAGCGTGGAGATCCACAACGAGCTGGTACGCACCTTCGAAGCGGAAGCCACCGCCCTGGCCCTCACCGGCTCCCCCCAGCTGCGCCGCTTCCTCACGGGAGTGTGGTCATGGCTCGGCGGCAACCGCGAGTGGCACAGGGGCACTGCCCGCTACAACAACACGTGACCCCTTCCGCCCCTGCCGACCCCGGTCCCGCGACACATGCGCCGCACACGCGCAAGTACCTCGCCCAGGATCAGCAGTGCCGCACCCTCTCCGGCACGTGGATCCGCCCCTGCGACGGCAAGGTCTTCACCTCCGTCCGCCATCGACATTGACCACGTCGTCCCATTGGCCAACGCATGGCGTTCTGACGCGAACGAGTGGGACACCGCACTGCGCCGGAAGGGCGCCAACGACCTCACCGACCCCCAGCTGGTGGTGTCCGCGGCATCCAACCGGTCCAAGGGCGACCAGTCCCCCGACCAGTGGGCCCCACCCTTGCGCTCCTACTGGTGTACCTACTCCCGCGCGTGGGCCCACGTGCCCTGAGACTGCCTGGTACCAGGACGAGGTCACGGCCGGCCCCGGCGGGGTTATGACCGACGACGTCGACGTATCACCGGCGACCTGAACGTCCGCACCACTCCCGGTGACGACGGGCGCAGCGCCCGCAGGTCACCGTCCAATGTGCTGGTACACCCTGACCGGCAGTCCCGCCGCCGTCCCGAACGGCGATCTGGCCGCATTCCACAACTGCCTGCTCGACCGCATCCGCACCGGCGGAGGCGCCGAGGCCATCTGACGGTCAGGGGTGCCTGTGCCGCCACCCGGTGATGCGGGACAGGCATTCAACCTTCGATAGGCAGGCCGTCGGGGCCTGCCGATGGACTTCACTGTGAGGGGAAATTGCGATGGCCGCTGGCTGGCGCGAAGGTGCCCCCGCCCGGCGGGTGAGGTCTGGGCACATCAAGGCGTTGCTGCGGCGGGCTGCTGAGGACAAGTGCGATCCGGTCGAGCTGCTCGTGGACATCACCTACCTGCTGGCGCTTTCGACGGCGGTCAGTCTCATGCAGCGCGAGGGCGGGGCCGCGGGGGTGTTGCAGGCGGTCTCGGTGTTGCTGGTGGTAGTCGGATTGTGGCAGTACTCCGTCACCGTCGTCACGATCATCTCGGTGAAGCATCCGTGGCCGAAGCTGTTGATGATCGTGCAGACCGGCTTCTTCCTCGGCCTGGCCATTACGCTGCCGGAGGCCTTCGCGGATCGGCCTGGCGGCCTGGACGGGCCGTTGGTGTTCGCCGTGATGGTCACCTTGAACGCCGTATGCGGGCTGGCGCAGTGGATCCTGGTGGCGCTGGGGCAGCCGACCTTGTACCGCAACGTGGTGGTCGTGCAGACGGGCTATGTGGTCCTTGCCGCCGCGGTGTGGGCCTCGCTGCTGGCGCACGGCGCCGCCAAGCCGGCCTGGGTGCTGCTCGGCGTGGCCGGCTTCTACGGCCTGGCGGCGTTCACGAACATGCCGATCTACCAGCGTTTCGGTGTGTCGGCCAGACCGAGCAGTGGCATCAGTTCGGGCTGCGGGCGTTCGGGGACCGTTATTCCGCCTCCTATACCGTGGCCTGCTGCCTGAGCCTGGAACTGCTGGAGCAGGCCGGGCAGCAGACCCGCATCTCGCCGGCGCTGCTGGGCCTTGTTATGGTCGCACTGCTGATCGCCTACCTGCTGTATCAGCTGTACGCACCGATGGTCGCCCTGGCCTACCCCCGGCTGGACCCGGTAAACGGCAGCATCGGGCAGGCGCAGGCGCAGATCTTCTCCTACTTCCTCGGCCACAGCCTGGTGTGCGGCGGACTTGCCGTGCTGGCCGGAGCGCTGCGCACACTGTTTACCGAACTCGCTGCCGCCGACGGCGAGTTCGGGCCGCCGATCTCCACTACCACGCTACTGGAGCTGTGTGGTGGCCTCGCGGTGTGCCTGACCGGGCAGGCCCTGTTCGTCTCCACCACCCGCTGGCGCATCGACCGGCTGCGGCTGAGCGCGGCGGGCATCATCGCCGTGCTGGCGCTGGTTCTTGCCCATTTGCCCGCCCTCGTCACGCTGCTGATGCTGCTCGCTGTGTGCGCCGGTGTGCTGCGGCTAGAAGACCGGCGCGAGCGCCGCAGTGCAGGCCGCGGCACGCTGCGGATCTGGCAGTGGCGTCCAGCGGTCCGCTTCACCGGCCGAGACCACGAACTGTCCGGCTTTGAGCTGTTGTTCGACGTGATGGCGGCTTTCGCCTTCGCCCAGACTGACGTGCTGGTGCTGCGCGACCAGACCCCGGAAGGCGCGCTGCGCGGACTGCTGGTGCTGGCCATGCTATGGGGCTGCTGGATGACGTACGTGTGGGCGGCCAACACCGCCGACGCCGATGCCGGCACCATCCGCTCCTGCCACGTCTTTGCCCTCGCCGGGCTCGTCTTCCTCGGCCTTGCGTTGCCGCGTGCCTACGTCGAGCCGGGCCTCAACCTGCGCGTCCTGGTGTTCCTATTCGCCTACCTGTTGACCCGCTGTGCCTCGGCCTGCGCTCTGTGGGCCATCCGCGGCCGCGGCGCGGGATGGCAGCCGCCGCTGGTCGCGGTCGGCTCCGCGGCCACCGCCGTACTGATCGCAGTGTCCACCCAGATGCCGCAACACCAGCGGATCGGCCTGTGGCTGTCCGGCTTGGGCTGCGAGGCGCTAGCCGCCTATCTGTTCACCCGCCGCTGGTGGGTGGCCGCCCCTGCCCACCTCGCCGAACGCTTCGCCTTCATCGTCGTCATCGGCCTGGACATGTCGCTGTGCGGCATGGCCATCCAAATACGTGGCGAGCCCATCGGTGCCCCGCAACTCATCCTCATCGGCCTAGCGCTGATCAACGCCACCGTGATGTGGTGGCTGTACTTCTCCACGCTGCAAGCCGCGGCCGAACACCGCCTCACCCAGGCAGATCCGACCGTCCAGTCCGCCGTGCACAAGCGGATCGCCTATGGCCACTACAACTGGCTGCACCTCGTCGTGCTGGTCGGCATGGTCGTCTTCGGCTTCGCGCTGCGTGCCATCGGCCGCGATCTGGGCCCGAACATCTGGGGGCCGCGCCTGCCCGGACTGTATTGCCTGGCCATGGGGATTGGGCTGGCGACGTTCACGCTCGCCCTCACTGTCATGTGGGCGCTGCAAGGCCGTCGTCCCCACGGCGCCCTCCTTGCCGTCGCCGCTGCTTGTCTGGCCGCTATCCCCCTCACCACCCACCGCCGCGCCCTGCTGAGGCTCAGCCTCTTCGTCGCCCTCGGCCTGACATTCCTGGCCGCCGAGGCCCGCGCCCGCACCACCACCCCGACCGACACGAAGCAAGCAGCACACGGCGACCTGCTGGCCCGGCTCTACGACATCAATGCCCCCTTCGAGTCACTGGACGTGGACCGGGACGGCTTGATCACCTGGCAGGACTTCACCGTCCACATCCACGCGATCGACGACCCGGCCCTCGCCCACCGCGCCGAAGTCGCCTACCGGGCGCTGTGGACAGCCATGTGCGAAGCCCTGGACACCAACCACGACCGCGTCATCACCCAGACCGAGTACAACACCTACCTGGCCGGCGCCGAGAAGCCCTCTGCCCATGCCCGAAACCTGCCGACTTCACCTGAACGAGGCCCCTCGTCGGCAGACATCCCTCACGACCGGACGGACAATGGATACTGAGCAGCTCCTGTATGAGGCCGGGGACTTCAGAGGCCGGGTTGATACATGGTGGAACGGCGCATGTCGGTTGCGACGCACTGCGGCACTTTTATCGCGGTGGTCGATTCCGGCCGGTTAGTGCGAATTGAACCAAGAGGCTATGACCCCGCACCGTCGCCGATCGGCCCCAGGACGGTGACAGCCGCCGAGGATGGCGCTCGCGTGGTAGGCGTGGTGCCGGCAGTGGAAGCGGCCCCGTGGTTCATCACGAACACCGTCGCGGCGACGTCGACGGCCGCCAGCGCTATGTCGACCACAGCCGCGACCCTGGCCCGGATGGCCGCCGCTGCGGCACGGGCGTACTCGAGGAGGCAGTTGATGACATCGGCAGCCACCCCCGAGGTGCGTGTCGCGCTCTCCTTCCGCTCCTCACGCAGCCGCGCGAGGGGCTTGGCCTTCTGCTTCGGCGAGCGCGTCATCTTCGCGGCGACCCGATTCAGCTCGGCGCGGGCCCCGCCTTGCGGCCGAGCGCCCCGGCCCGGCGCGCGGCCGCGGGCTTCTTCCCGGCAGCGAGCTGGTCGGCCTCGATCCGGTCGGCGTGCGGGTGCCGGCCCTCGGCAGGCCCTATGCCTCGGGCAGCGGCTGGACGGTCAGGTGGTAGTCCTGCAGGATCCGGCCGTCTTCGTCCAGCACGAGGAAGACCCGGGCGGCCCAGGCCACCTCATCGGCCTGCGGGCCCTTGGCCTGCGTCAGCTGGATGGTGAACATGACGACGTCGTCGTGAACGGTGACGTGGTTGTCGTCGGTGACGTGGTAGTCGCCGGTGGCGACAAACAGGCCGTGCGCCTCCGCGACCCGGTCGACCAGCGCGGCGCGGCCCGCGGAACTGGGCGCCTTCGACGAACTCGACGCCGTCCGGAACCCACAGCTCGGAGACGGCGCGCTCGCGTGCGGCCGGGTCCGGCTCGCTCCACACGGCGACGTAGCGCTGCACGATCCGGTCGACGTCGATTGCGGTGGTCTGCGACATGGAGGGTCAACTCCCTCGTTCGGTGCGTGATTGGCCGGGTTCCGGCCGTGGGCACCACGCTCCCGGCGGCCGTCGCAGGAGAGTCAAGGCAACAGTGCGGCCGAACTCTCCCCCTGCGGGAGGCCGCACAATCGACGGGTGATCAGCTACCTGTCGATCGGGGATTTCTCCCGCGCCACCCACATGAGCGTCAAGACCCTGCGCCATTACCACGAGATCGGTCTGCTGGAACCGGCCGACGTCGATCCGCAGACCGGCTACCGGCGCTACTCGGCCGAGCAGATCCCCACCGCCCAGGTCGTGCGCCGCTTCCGTGACCTCGCGATGCCCCTGGAGGAGATCCGGACCGTCCTGGCCGCCTCCGACGTGGCCACCCGCAACCGGCACATCAACGCGCACCTGAACCGGCTGGAGGAGGAACTGGGTCGCACCCGGCGCGCGGTGGCGGCACTGCGCGACCTCCTGTCTCCGCCAGTCGCCGTGGACGCGCCCGCGATCGAGCTGCGCAGCGTCGGCGCCGTCCAGGCTGCGGCGATCACGGCGACGGTCGAGGCCCGGGATGTCGGAGCCTGGTTCCAGGGGGCCCTCGGTGAGCTGTTCGCGACCGTGGTGGGCCAGGAGCTGAGGGAGACCGGCCACGCCGGCGGCGTGTACGTGGACGAGCTGTTCACCCTGCACCGTGGGCAGGCCACCGTCTTCGTGCCCTGCGACGGCCCCGTCCGCCCGGTCGGCCGGGTCACACCGCTGCTGGTCCCGGCGGTGGAGCTCGCCGTGCTCGAGCACTGCGGGCCGCCCTCCGAGGTCGACCGCGCCTACGGCACGCTGGCCGCCTACGTCGCGCGCCACGCGCTCGCGGTGGCCGGCCCGATCCGTGAGTACTACCTGGTCGGCCAGCGCCACACCTCAGACAGCGCACTATGGCGGACCGAAGTGTGCTGGCCGGTCTTCCGCACCGCCGTCGGCGCCCCGCAGACAGCATGCTGAACTCGTGCGCGGACACTCAGGTGCTGCCACTTCTCGGCAACACTTCCAATCAAGACGCAGGACCACTCTCGGAAGCCGCCGATCACTGCTCTCGGTCCTGACCTGCGCAGCCAACCCATCAGCCCCGGCAACCGCCGGCGTCTGATGGGTGATCGGAGGACACCGTGCGCACGTACGAGACACACTCTCCCGCTTCCCTTGCGTCGTACAGGAAGCCTTCGTCCCGGGCGCTGTCAGGAGTCTCTCCGGTCGGTTCCGACCGAAGAGGCCCTCGCCGGTGTCAGCCGTGGGTCAGCAGGCGTCGGCGAGTTCTTCGATCTGGTCGGCCAGGCGGCGGTCGGGGTGGTGGAACTCGCCGCAGGCTTCCTCGACTTTGAGGCGCTTGACGGCTTCGCGCAGGATGCGCGTGCAGGGGGTGCGAGGGGCAGTCTTTTTTTTTGGGGGGGGCGGCGGGCGAAGTTGGTGTCGAGGTCGAGGTCGAGTTGCTGGGCGGGTTACCGCCGAACAACGGTGAAGTCTCCAAGGCAGCGTTGCCCGTTGGGTCATCAATGCCTAGTCGGCGGAATCCGACAGGATGGTTTCAGCAACGGCAATAGTGCCCTGGGCGATCGCGCAGAGCGTCTGGGCCCCATCGGAGCTCATCATGAAAAGGTCGCGACGGCAGACAACCCGAGTGCGGCCGGGGCGCACGACCCGGGCATGGGCCCGGAGTACCTCGCCCCGGGCAGGACGTAGGTAGTCGATGGTGTAGCCGGCGGTGAGCAGCCCAGGGCCGGCGACCGTACCGGCAGCGAAAGTGAGCGCATTGTCGGCGGCGTAGCTGAGGACACCGCCGTGGACGAAGCCGTTCTGCTGGCGCAATTCGTCGCGGACGTCCAGCTCCAGGACGGCGGCGCCGTCTCCGAAAGCCGTCAGCCGGGCGCCGAGGTAGATGTGAAGGGCTGTGAGGCCAGCACCTTCCGGGCGAGAGCCAGATTCGGGGTGTATGCGTTCACCATAACCTCACTTGACGCCGCTGGTTTCCACGGTGGTCGCTGCGTTCAGCGGCAGGGTAGTCACGGCAGGCGTGATGCGGCGGGCTGCCATCTACGGCACGTTCCAGGCGGAGATGAACGGCTGCCCATCCTCAGTGGCCAGGAAACTCAGAGTTCCGGGATGCGGGTGGCCCAGTAGTCGGCTGGCCGACGCGTCCAGGCCCAGCCACCGCACAGTGAGCACGCGCGCTAGATGACCGTGAGCGACCACGGCGGCGTCGCCGTCGTTCAGCAGCGGCCGGATCCGATCCAGCACCGCGTCCGTGCGCGTGGCCACCTGCTCGAGCCGCTCACCGGGATGGTCGACGTCGCCGGGAATGACGCCGTCCCGCCACAGGTCCCAGCCCGGCCGCCCCTCGCGGATCTGCGCTGCGGTCAGGCCCTCATAACCGCCGTAATCCCACTCCACCAGGTCGGGATCGGGCCTGACACCGGCCAATCCCGCCAGCTCGGCCGTCCGCATGGCGCGGCTCAGCGGACTACTGAACACGCCGACCAGCGGGCGTCGGGCCAACCTCGAGGCGAGCGCCTTGGCCGATGCCTCACCCACATCAGTCAGCGGAACGTCAGTGCGCCCCGCGTGCTGGCCCGACAGGCTCCACTCAGTCTGGCCGTGCCTGATCAATATCAGCTCCCCCATGAGCGAGCACGCTATCTGATCATGGGACACGGTGGGCCCGATTGCCCGTCTTCGCTCCCGCCAGCAACTGGCCAAACGAGATGGCCTGTAGGGCCTGCCTGACGGATCTTTTGCCGGGTCCCGCGCCGCCCGCTACTTCCAGGTCGCCGTCTCCGGGTCGATGCCGTGGGCGCGCGCACTCGCGTCGACGATGCGCCGGAACCACCCGGCGAGGCCGGGCCGGATGCCGTCGTAATGCGCCGCGAAGCCAGGGTTGGCCTCGAATTTACGGGCAAGGCAGACCTGCATTTCCCTGCTCAGGGGGAAGTACGCGGCGAAGACCTTGCGATGCCGCTCCACGAGCGCATCCGCCTCCGGGCTGCCGGGCGCGACGCCCGCGGTCATCGCCTCTGCCAGCGCGCACTCGAAGTCGGCGACCGCGTCGGTGACGGCCTGCCACTCCTCCGGGCCACGGGACGCCGACCGTTCGGCGAACTGCTTCCATTGCGCTGTATCCCCGTATTCCTTATGGGCCTGGACCGCCCATTCCGGGTCCCACTCGGGGCCGAAGATCGCGGCCTGCTGATCGACAGTCAGCAGCAGCCCGCGCTCGTGGGCCTCGATCATCCGGTCGAGCCCGGAGCCAAGCCGCTGAAGGCGGTCGATACGCTCGGCGACCTCGCCGCGCTGCGCGCGCAGCGCGGCGGCCACGGACGTGGCCGGGTCGTCCAGGACGGCCCGGATCCGGTCCAGGCCGAGACCGAGCTCCCGGTAGACGACGATGCGCTGCAGACGCTCCAGGTCGGCGGCGGTGTAGAGGCGGTAGCCGGCAAGGGTGCGCAGCGACGGGCGAGCAAGGCCGATCTCGTCCCAATGGTGCAGCGCGCGGACGGTCACGCCCAGGCGCTTCGACGCCTGACCGACGGTCAGGCCTTCAGCGGCGTCGAATCCGGCGGCGTCAGGCATGTTCCTCATTGTCGCCATTGCCGCCCTCCCCGCCCGGCGGGGATATCCCGACGGCCGCAAGGTTCCGCGACTCCTGGCTCTCCGGATCGAAGGGCTTTGCCGCGGTGAACACGATCCGCGCGTTCTCGGGAGTGATCACCGCCACGTCGCGGGTGTTCCAGGGCGTATCCCGTGGCCCATCGACCGACTCCGGCCGCAGCGCCCGGCAGCCCTCGACCAGCTCATCGACCTGACCGAGCACGCACGCGAAGCTGACGCTGATCGTCGGCGTCCGCTCCGGCACGCTCTCCGCCGCGACCAGAAGCACGTCCTGGAACGCCCACCGACGCAAATGCACCAGCGTGCCGGGGATGGCGAACAGCCCGAAGAAACCGAGCCCACGGGTCCAGAAGTCCACGGACGCCGCCAGATCGCTCGTCGGGATCGTCACAAAGGCCGGCATGCCGTAGATGCCGCGGAATGGCTCCGGCGCCACCGCATCCGGGCCCGGAGCGGGCACAGGACTCATCTCGAAGGCATTGAAGTAGTCGCTCATGCCCGCCACCTTCCGGCCTCACGCCGCGTGAGGGTCAAGCCGGTCGCGCCCGCCCCGCAAGCATCACCGGGTTGACTGAGCGCTTCAGGCGGCGAGTTGAGTGTTGTGGGTGGCGAGCGAGCTGATCTCGTCCCCTACGCGCACGCTCTCGCCGCCCAAATCGACGATACGCCGCAGCCCGACCCACCCGGGGGCATGGCCCATGAGCACACAAGGCTCACACGTCGGGGTGTCGCCAAGAGATCGTCTCAACTGGTTTGATCACTAGGCTGGTAGGCGTGATGGCGATGGTGGAGCGTCTGGTGCCGGACGGGTTGTGGGCGTTGTTTCAGCGGGTGGTGCCGGCCGCTCCGGTGCGGCCACAGGGCGGGGGCCGACCCAGGTACGGGGACCGGCAGGTGCTCGCAGCCATCGTGTTCGTGGCCACGACGGGATGTTCGTGGCGCCAGCTGCCGCCCGGCTTCGGCCCGTCTGGGCCGACCACGCACCGGCGGTTCACGGAGTGAGCCGGGCCCGGGTGTGGGCCAAGCTTCACCGCCTAGTGCTGGATGAACTCGGCGCCCGCGGCGAGTTGGACTGGTCGCGGTGCGCCACGACTTCGACCCGACGTCGATGTCGCACACCCTGCCCTGGGTCGAGGACCTGCACGGCGACGCCCACGCGATGCGCCGTCTCGCCGCGTCGTCCCACCCGCTGGTCCGCCGCAGTGTGGCCCGAGCCCGGCACCTCCCGCCGGATGTCGTGGCGCGCCTAGCGCGGGACGAGGACCGGGTGGTCCGCCTGTTCCTCGCCGAATCGTGCCAGGACGCGCCGGCCGACATGCTGCTGGAAGTCTGGCGCTGGTGGGACGGCAGCTTCAGCCACCCCGACCGGCCCCGCAGCCACCCCAACTTCCCCCGTACGGGCCTGCTGCGCTACACCACCGACCCCAGCGGGCGGATGCGCTGCTGGCCCTGGACGATCCGGAGTCAACACCGGCCGACGTCGCACACTTCGCCCGGGATCCCGAAGCCGAGGTGCGCCGCCGCGCGGCTGAGGACCCCCGGCTGTCACCGGCCGACGCGGTGCGGCTGCTGAACGACCCGGAGGCCCACGTCCGCGGCACCGCGGTGCGCAATCCACAGCTGCCGGCCCGCGTCCTGGCCGGACTCCTGCACGACCGCGACACGGCATGCGCAGCGGTCACCAACCCGGCGATCCCCGGTCCCCGTCCTGCACCGCATCCTCACCGCGGCCGCGGCCGCGGCAGACATGGCAGCCCCGCGCTGAAAACCGACACCCCGCACGGAGACCGTGGCGGTTCAACGCTGAACGACGACCTCGGGCTGGAGCGGGCGACGCAGGCGCCGAGCGCGGTGTAGGGCAGGAACGGCACAGCAGCGGGCACCCAGCGAGATGATCCGGGCGCCCGCCGTGTCACTAACCAGCGGATAATCCTCGCATGATGGATATTTGGGACCTCGGTGCGCGGTGGGGAACGCAGCAGATGCTCGGTGTGCACCCGGTACAGCCCGTCGTCGTGATGGAGGTCGCTGTCGATGTGGCCCGGGACAGCGCCGGATGGTGGCGGCACCCGGCCCGTCCACACCGCATGCGCGACGGTCACCACCCGCTGCCGCTGCCCTCCAACCACCGCAGAAGGACGGAGGGCCGTACCTCCGCTTCGCCCCTTCCGGCCTGGAGGCCCCACGCGCTGACCCACACGACCAGAGTGGAGACCCACATCAGTGGGCGGTGTAGCCACCATCGACGGGGAGAGCTGTTGCGGTGACGAAGCTGGCGCCGGGGGCTGCACAGCCACAGCACAGCTGGTGCCACCTCGTCGGCGCTCCCCAGCCGGCCGATGGGCTGTTCCTTGAGGATCCCGGCCATGGCCTCAGCCTGGTTCGCGACCATGTCGGTGACCATCGGGGTGTCGATGACGCCGGGGCACAGGGCGTTGATGCGGATGCCCCGGGGTGCGTACTCGACCGCTGCGCTGCGGGTCAGGCCGATCACGCCGTGCTTGGAGGAGTGGAAGGCCGCACGCTCGGGCAGCCCGACGAGCCCGCCCAGGGAAGAGCAGTTAAACGATGGCGCCGCTGCCCTGCTCGCGCATCTGCCCCAGTTCGTGCTTCATCGCCGCCCAGACGCCGCGAAGGTTGACGGCGTTGACCCGGTCGAAGTTCTCGGCCGTCTCGTCGGCCGCGTCGGCCGGCGGCACCTGGATGCCGGCGTTGTTGAATGCCATGTCCAGGCGGCCGTACTCCGTCACCGCGCGCCGCACGGCCGCTTCCACCTGCTGTTCGTCGGTGACGTCGCAGACGACACCGATCGCCCCCCCCCCGCGGCCGGTGATCTCCTCGGCCGCCTTGCGGACGGCGTGGGTCATGGTGTGGTCGAGGCCGTACGGGACGCGTGGTGCCGTGCGCCGGTGACGATGAGTGAGACATTCTGCCCACCGAAGCCGAAGGAGTTGCTGAGCACGGCCTCCTGGGGGACGTCTCGTCGCTCTGCGACGACATCGAGATCGATGTCGGGCCCGACGCCGGCCGCGGTGAGGTTGCGAGTCGGCGGGATGACGCCGTGCTCCACGCTGAGGACGGCGATGAGCGCCTCGATCGCCCCCGCCGCGCCAAAGAGATGACCAAGCGCTGCCTTGGGGGCCGTCACGGTGGCGCGGCCGAAGACCTGCCTGATCGCGTGCGCCTCGGCGACGTCGCCGACCGGAGTTCCGGTGGCGTGGGCGTTGATGTGGCTGATCTGCTCAGGAGCCAAACCGGCTTGTGCAAGGGCCTTCCGCATGGCCGAGATCTGACCGGAGCCGTCGGCAGCGGGCGCCGTGATGTGGTGAGCGTCTGCGGCGATACCGGCGCCCGCGAGTACCGCGTGGACGCGCGCGCCTCGGGTGCTGGCATGCTCGGCGCTTTCGAGCACCACGACAGCGGCGCCTTCACTGAGGACGAATCCGCTGCGGTCCGCGGCGAACGGCCGGGACGCTGAGGCGGGTTCAGCGGTGTGCCGCGACAGTGCTTGCGCCTGGGCGAAGCCGGCGACGGTGATCGGGGTGATCGCGGCCTCGGTCCCGCCCGCGATGACCACGTCCGCCTCGCCGGCACGGATGAGCCTGGCTCCCAGCGCGATTGCCTCGGCACCGGAGGAGCATGCCGAGACGGGCGTGTAGACCCCCGCCCGTGCGCCGTATTCGATGCTGATCAGCGCCGCCGCCGCATTGGGCATGAGCATCGGGACCGTGCGTGGCGAGACGCGCCGCGTCCCGGCCGCCTCCAGCACGTCGTCTTCCTTTAGCAGCGTCCGCACGCCCCCGATACCGGTGCCGATCGATGATGCGAGCCGGTCCGGGTCGACCCGCGGGGCACCGGCATCGGCCCAGGCTTCCGCCGCCGCGGTGAGGGCTGCCTGCTGCGAGCGGTCGAGCCGCCTGACCTGCACCGGCAGTAGCGACTCTGCAGGGTCGATCGCCATCGTCCCCGCGACGGTGTCGGGAAGGCCAGTGTCTTCTTGGCCTCGCAGGACGCCGCAGCGGATGCCGGACTCGCCGGCAAGCAGGGCTGTCCAGGTGGATTCCACGTCTCCACCGAGCGGTGTGATCGCGCCGAGTCCGGTCACGACGACTTCAGTCCGGTGCATGCCCTTCACCCTTTCTTGTATGCGATACAAGCAAACAGACATTGTTGTATCACATACAATTCAGGTGTGGAGAAGAAGCGAACCGAAGCTCGGTCCACGTCGGCTCGCTCGCGTGACCGCGGTCGCGCGACGAGGCGTCGGCTGATTGAGGCAACTGCACAGCTCTGCAAGGAGCAGCCCGGCGCTGAGGTGAGCGTCGCTGAGATCGCGAACGCGGCAGGCGTCTTCCCCAATCAGGTCACGTACTACTTCGGCTCCAAGGACTCGCTGCTCGTGCACGCCTCCTTTCTCGGCTTGCTGCACGACGCCCGACGGATTGAGCGCATCGGTCGCCAAGCCCCCGATGCGGCGACATTTCGGCGCAACATCGCCCGCGCCGTACTGGCCATGCCCTCGCTCCCATCGGTCGCGCGAGCACTCGCCGCCGGGATCTCCAAGCCCGAACTCGCCCCCGTGGTCGACCGGCACCTCCAGTTGCTGTTCCGGCAATCCGAGCGCTTCGTGAGCCAGCTCATCGACGGTCGCGGCTGGAGGGCCCGTCGACCGCTCGACGTGGAGGCCAGGACGTTCTGGAGCACCGCGCTCGGCGCAGTGCTGCTCGTCCGCGCCGGGGCACACGGCACTGTCGCCGACCTAGACCTCGCCGGAGCATTGACCATCCACGACGAACCCGAGCCCGGCTAGCGCTCAGCTTTTCGTTTATCCAGTTCGACGGGGTTTCGTACCGACTCTGTGGTGAGCGGGACGACTGAATGCCTCGCCGGAACTCGGCTGTCAACGGCCAGCTCGGCGCCCTTGCCCGCGCATCCCGGTCCGCCTGGGGCGTGTCCTTCGGATCAGCCCGCGGTGCCGGGTCCCCGGGCCCCATTCTTGACGGCACCGCAGCCGGACGCCGACGGCCCCACGAGATAGCTCGTGGGGCCGTCGGCGTTTCTAAAGATCTTTAACGGCTGAGGTTACGGCGGTTGAAGGTCGAGCCCGGTCTTG
>NZ_JBSFGB010000085.1:0-14789 GCF_053596375.1 Streptomyces sp. NPDC001709
GTGTCCTTCGCGGTGATGGTGTCGCTGGCGGCGTTGTGGCGGTCGTTCGGGGTCGAGCCGGACGCGGTGGTCGGTCATTCGCAGGGCGAGATCGCGGCGGCCTGCGTGGCCGGGGCACTCTCGTTGCGCGACGCGGCGAAGGTGAGCGCGCTGCGCAGCGCCGCGCTGAGCGCGTTGTCCGGCGCCGGCGGGATGATGTCGGCGGCGCTGCCGATCGCCGAGCTGGAACCGCGGCTGGCGCCCTGGACCGGGCGGGTGTCGGTGGCCGCGGTCAACGGGCCCGCCGCGGTGGTGCTGTCCGGCGAACCCGGCCCGCTGCGGGAACTGGCCGCCGAGCTGACCGCCGAAGGCGTGCGGGCCCGGCTGGTCGCCGTGGACTACGCCTCGCACTCCGCGCAGGTTGAACGGATCCGCGCCGAACTGCTCGACCGGCTCGGCGGACTCGAGCCGCAGTGTGCCGAGATCCCGTTCTACTCCACGGTGACCGGCGAGCGGCTGGACACCGGGGCCCTGGACGCCGGGTACTGGTACCGGAACCTGCGCGAGACCGTCCACTTCGAGCAGACGGTCCGCGAGCTGAACGACGCCGGGCACCGGGTGTTCGTGGAGGTCAGCCCGCACCCGATCCTGACCGCCGCCGTGCAGGACACCGTCGAGTCGGCGGGCAGCACCGCCGTGGTGGTCGGTTCGCTCCGCCGCGACCAGGGCGGCCCGGCCCGGTTCCTGATGTCGCTGGCCGAAGCGCACGTCCGCGGGGTCCGGGTGGACTGGACCGCCGCGTTCGGCGCCGCGGGCCACCGCGCGGAGCTGCCCACCTACGCGTTCCAGCGGGAGCGCTACTGGCTGGCCACCCCGGCGGGCGGATCGGATCCGGCCGGGTTCGGGCTGGACGCCACCGCGCACCCGCTGCTGGGCGCGGCCGCGCCGGTCGCCTCCACCGGTGAGCTGCTGCTGACCGGGGAACTGTCCCGGCAGCGCCAGCCCTGGCTGGCCGACCACATGGTGTTCGGCACCGTCGTGCTGCCCGGCGCCGCCTTCGTCGAACTGGCCGTACGCGCCGGGGACGAGGCGGGCTGCGCGGTGCTGGAGGAGCTGACCGTGCAAGCGCCGCTACCGCTGTCCGAGCGCGGCGGCGTGCGGGTGCAGGTGGTGCTCGGCGCGCCGGGCGAGGATGGCGGCCGCGCCGTGGACGTGTACTCCCGGCCCGGTGGCGGTGATGTCTGCGCCCGGCCGGACGGCCGTACGGAGTGGACGCACCACGCCACGGGCAGGCTCGGCGCGGCCGGGGTGCCCGCGCCCGGGATCGGCGCCTGGCTGCCGGAAGGCGCCACCCCGGTCGAGCCGGCCGACCGCTACCCGGCGCTGGCCCGGCTCGGCTACGGCTACGGGCCGGTGTTCCAGGGCCTGCGCCGGCTGTGGCGGCACGGCGAGGACCTGTTCGCCGAGGTCGCCCTGCCCGAACCGGCGGCGGGGGAAGCCGGGGCGTTCGGCTTGCACCCGGCGCTGCTCGACGCGGTGCTGCACGCGGCCATCCCGGCCGACGGCACCGCCGACCCCGCTGCCACGGCCGCGCTGCCGTTCGCGTTCACCGGAGTCCGGCTGTACCGGGCCGGTGCCGCCGCGGCACGGGTGCGGTTGCGCCCGGCGGCCGGGGGAGCGGTGTCGGTCACCGTGACCGACACCGAGGACAACCCCGTCATGGTGATCGACTCGCTGGCCTTCCGCCCGGTGACCGCCGGACAACTCGCCGTCGGCCGCCAGGACCACCTGTACCGCACGGGCTGGGTTCCGTCGGCGGCCCCGGCGCAGGACGGCGCGTGGGCACCGCCGGCGGGCCCGGACGGGCTGGACGAGCTGGGTGACCAGGTGCCCGCCGCGGTGGGCGTTGCGGTGGCCGGGGTGACCGACGCCCTGGCGGTGGCGCAGCGCTGGCTGGCGGAGGAACGGTTCGCCGGGTCCAGGCTCGTCCTGCTCACGCGCGGGGCCGTCGCCGCCGGGCCCAGGGAGCCGGTCGACCCCGGTGCCGCGGCGGTGTGGGGCCTGCTGCGCAGCGCGCAGACGGAGAACCCGGACCGCTTCGTGCTCGCGGACACCGACGGGCACCCGGCGTCCGAGGGGTTGCTGCCCCGGCTGGCGGGGAGCGGCGAACCACAACTGGCCCTGCGAGCGGGGCGGTTGCTGGTGCCGCGGCTGGCCCGGGTGACCGAGGCGGCCGGAGGGACCCCTTGGTCGGCTGCGGACACCGTGCTGATCACCGGGGCGAGCGGCACGCTCGGGCGTCTGGTGGCGCGGCATCTGGTGGAGCGTCACGGGGTGCGCGGTCTGGTGCTGGCTTCCCGGCGCGGCGGCCACGCGCCCGGCATGGCCGAGCTGGCCGTGGAACTGCGCGAGCTGGGCGCCGAAGTGGCGGTGGAGGCGTGTGACGTGGCCGAGCGGGACGCCGTGGCCGCTCTCCTGGACGAGCATCCGGTGACGGCGGTGGTGCACGCCGCCGGGATCCTCGACGACGGGGTGCTGGCCGCGCTCACCCCGCAGCGGGTGGCCGCGGTGTTCCGGGCGAAGGTGGACGGCGCGCGGTGGCTGGACGAACTGACCCGGGACCGGGACCTCACCCGGTTCGTGCTGTTCTCCTCGGTGGCCGGGACCCTGGGCAACGCCGGGCAGGCCGCCTACGCGGCGGCCAACGCCGCGCTGGACGGGCTGGCCACGCGGCGCCGCGCCGCCGGATTGCCCGCCACCGCCGTGGCCTGGGGACTGTGGGCCGAGAGCAGCGGGATGACCGGGCGGATGGCCGACACCGACCGGGCCCGGCTGGCCCGCGCCGGGGTGCTGCCGCTGGACTCCGGCACCGCGCTGGACGTGTTCGACGCAGCCACCGCGCTGGACGACCCCGTGCTGCTGGCCGCCCGGCTGGACCTGGCGGCGCTGCGCGAGCGGGCGGCCGAGGGCGCGCTGTCCCCGGTACTGCGCGGACTGGTCCCGGCGGTACGCCGTGCCGCGGCCGACGGCGCGGCGGACGGCGCCGACGGGCTGCGCCGACGCCTGGCCGAGGGGGAGCCGCTGCGCGTGCTCCAGGACCTGGTGCTGACCCAGGCGGCGGTGGTGCTCGGCCACGCGGACCCCCGTGGTCTGTCACCGGACCGGCCGTTCAAGGACGTCGGCTTCGACTCGCTGACCGCGGTGGAACTGCGCAACCGGCTGGGCCGGGTGACCGGCGTCCGGCTGCCGGCGACAGTGGTGTTCGACCACCCCACACCCGCCGGGCTGGCCGGATACCTGCACGCCGAACTCGTCGGTGACACCGCCCCGGCGACCACCACGGCGGCCGCGACCCCGGCGGTGGCCGCGGACGAGCCGATCGCGATCATCGGCATGGCCTGCCGCTTCCCGGGCGGGATCGCCTCACCTGAGGACCTGTGGGACCTGGTGGCGACCGGCCGCGACGCCATCGGCGCCTTCCCCACCGACCGCGGCTGGGACGTGGCCGGCCTGTACGACCCCGACCCGGACCACCCGGGCACCAGTTACACCCGGCACGGCGGCTTCCTCTACGACGCCGGCCGGTTCGACGCCGGGCTGTTCGGGATCTCGCCGCGCGAGGCACTGGCGATGGACCCGCAGCAGCGGCTGCTGCTGGAGATCGCCTGGGAGGCGCTGGAGCGGGCGGGGATCGACCCGTCCTCCGTGCGCGGCGGCCAGACCGGCGTCTTCACCGGCGTCATGTACCACGACTACGCCACCACGCTGCGCGAGCTGCCCGAGGGCGTCGAGGGCCACCTACTCACCGGCACCGCCGCGAGCGTCGCCTCCGGCCGGGTCGCCTACACCTTCGGCCTGCAGGGGCCCGCGGTCACCGTGGACACGGCATGCTCCTCCTCGCTGGTGGCGCTGCACCTCGCGGCGCAGGCGCTGCGTTCCGGGGAATGCTCCCTGGCGCTGGCCGGCGGGGTGACGGTGATGGCCGAGCCGACCACGTTCACCGCGTTCTCCCGGCAGCGCGGGCTGGCCGCGGACGGCCGGTGCAAGTCCTACGCCGGCGCGGCCGACGGCACCGGCTGGTCCGAGGGCGTCGGCCTGCTGCTGCTCGAGCCGCTGTCCGCGGCCCGCCGCAACGGCCACCGCGTCCTGGCCGTGGTGCGCGGCTCGGCCGTCAACCAGGACGGCGCGTCCAACGGCCTGACGGCACCCAACGGTCCCTCGCAGGAGCGGGTGATCCGCGCCGCGCTGGCCGCCGCCGGACTGTCCACCCAGGACGTCGACGCGGTGGAGGGCCACGGCACCGGAACCGCCCTCGGCGACCCGATCGAGGCGCAGGCACTGCTGACCACCTACGGCCGCGACCGCGACGGCGCCCCGTTGTGGCTGGGGTCGGTCAAGTCCGGCATCGGGCACGCGCAGGCCGCGGCCGGGGTGGCCGGCGTGATCAAGATGGTGCAGGCGCTGCGGCACGGGGTGCTGCCCCGCACGCTGCACGTGGACGAGCCCTCCCCCCACGTGGACTGGGCGTCCGGCGCGGTGCGGCTGCTCACCGAGGAGCAACCCTGGCCGGACACCGGCCGCCCGCGCCGCGCCGGGGTGTCCTCGTTCGGCATCAGCGGCACCAACGCACACGTCATCATCGAACAGGCGGAAGCCGAGCGCCCGGATGGCGCCGGTGCGCCGCAATGGGACTCCGGACGGGTCGACGGAGGGGCGGCACAACCGGCCCCCCAGCAGCCCGACGTACCCGGCGGCGCGCAACCGGCCTCCGAGCAGACCGACGTACCCGGCGCCGCGCAACCGGCCCCCGGGTCGCGGCTGGTGCCGGTCGTGTTGGCCGGGCAGACCGGGGACGCTCTGCGTGCGCAGGCCGGGCGGCTGGCCGCGTACCTTGCCGATCACCCCGGCGACAGGACGTTGGACATCGCCTGGTCCAGCGTGGTGGGCCGGGCGGCTCTGGAGCACCGTGCGGTCGTACTGGCCGCCGACCGGGAGCAGTTGGGCGAAGGGCTCGGTGCGCTGGCCGAGGGCCGGGACGCCCCGGGCGTGCTGCGCGGCACCGCGGCCGACGCCGCGCGGCGGGTGGCGTTCGTCTTTCCCGGGCAGGGCGCGCAGTGGGCCGGGATGGCGCTGGAACTGCTGGACTCCGCGCCGGTGTTCGCCGCCCGGCTGGCCGAGTGCGCCGCCGCGATCGAGGCGTACACCGACTGGTCCGTGCTGGATGTCCTGCGTGGCGCACCGGGCGCGCCGGCGTTGGAGCGGGTGGACGTGGTGCAGCCCGTGACCTTCGCGGTGACCGTGTCGCTGGCCGCGCTGTGGCGTGCGTACGGCGTGGAACCGGAGGCGGTGATCGGCCACTCGCAGGGCGAGATCGCCGCGGCCTGCGTGGCCGGGGCGCTGTCCCTGGCCGATGCCGCCGCGGTGGTGTGCCTGCGCAGCCGCGCGCTGACCGAACTGTCCGGCAAGGGCGGCATGATGTCGGTGGCGCTGCCCGCCGAAGAGGTACGGGCCCTGTGCGCCGACGACCGGCTGGCCGTGGCCGCGATCAACAGCCCCACCTCCACCGTCGTCTCCGGCGACCCCTCCGCCCTGGAGGAGCTGCGGGCCGACTGCGAGGCGCGCGGAGTACGGGCCCGGCGCATCGCCGTGGACTACGCCTCGCACTCCCCCCAGGTCACCGCCGTCGAGGACAGCCTGGCCGCGCTGCTCGCCGGGATCAGCCCCCGGGCGACGCGGACCGAGCTGTACTCCACGGTCACCGGGCAGCGGCTGGACACCCGCGAGCTGACCGGCGCGTACTGGTACACCAATCTGCGCGAGACCGTACGGTTCGCCGACGCGGTGCGCGCCGCGCTGGACGCCGGGATCGGCACCTTCCTGGAGATCAGCCCGCACCCGGTGGTCACCCCGGGCGTGCAGGAGACGGTGGACGCCGCCGGAGCACCGGCAACCGTGCTGTCCACCTTGCGCCGTGACGACGGCGGCTGGCCGCGGTTCGCCCGGTCCCTGGCCGAGGCGCACGTCCGTGGGGCCGGGGTGCGGTTGGCCGAGGTGTTCGCCGGCACCGGAGCGCGGCAGGTGGACCTGCCCACCTACGCCTTCCAGCACCGCTGGTACTGGCTGGCCGAGCAGGCCGCGTCCCGCTCCGACACCTGGCGCCACCGCGTCGAGTGGCACCCCGCGGGCACACCGCAGCGCACCGAACCGGACGGCGAGTGGCTGGCGTTGGTGCCCGCCTCCGGCGCGGACCAGGACTGGCTGAAGACCCTCACCGCCGGCCTGCCGGTACGCGCCGTCACCGTGGACACCGAGCACGCCGACCGTGCCACCCTGACCGATCGGCTCCGCCGCGCACTGGCCGAGCACACCCCATGCGGGATGCTGTCCCTGCTGGCCGCCGACCGCCGCCCGCACCCGGCGCACCCGGTGGTGCCCGCCGGGGTGGCGGCCACCCTGGCGCTGGTGCAGGCGCTGGGCGATCTGGCCGCGACCGTACCGCTGTGGCTGGCGACCTCCGGCGCGGTGTCCACCGGCGACAGCGACCCGCTGCGCGAGCCGAGTGCGGCGCAGGTGTGGGGCCTGGGCCGGGTCGCGATGCTGGAACACCCGGAGTTCTGGGGCGGCCTGGTCGACCTGCCTGCCGAACTCGACGAGGCCGCGCTGGAGCGGCTGCGAGCCGTGCTGGCCGGCGGCTGGGGCGAGGAGGACCAGCTGGCCGTACGCGGTTCCGGCACGCACCTGCGGCGCCTGGTGCACGCCCCGCCCGCCGGCGGCACGGCCGGCCGCTGGCAGGCCAGGGACACCGCGATCGTGACCGGAGGCACCGGCGAACTGGGCCCGGAGGTCGCCCGCTGGCTGGCCGGACTCGGCGCGCGGCACGTGGTGCTGGTCAGCCGCAGCGGCGCGCACGCCGAGGGGGTCGCCGAGCTGGCGGCCGAACTCGACGGCCTCGGCGTACGGTTGACCGCGCGGGCCTGCGACATCGCCGACCGCTCCGCCGTGGCCGAGCTGCTCGCCGGGCTGCGCGAGCAGGGCGAGGCGGTGCGTACGGTGGTGCACGCCGCCGCGCTGATGCGGCTGGCCGCACTGCCCGACACCGACCTGGCCGAGTACGCCGACGTACTCACCGCCAAGGTCCGGGGCGCCCGGCATCTCGTCGAGCTGCTCGACCCGGCCGAGCTGGACGCGCTGGTCTTCTACTCCTCCATCGCCGGGGTGTGGGGCAGCGCCGACCACGGCGCCTACGCCGCGGCCAACGCCCAACTGGACGCCCTGGCCGAGCAGGCCCGCGCGGCCGGCCTGCCGGTGACCTCGGTGGCCTGGGGCGTGTGGGACGGAGCCCGCTTCCCCGACGGGGTGGACGCCAGCCAGCTGCGCCGCCAGGGCCTGCCACTGATCGCCCCCGGACCGGCCCTGGACGCGCTGCGCACCATCCTCGAACGCGCCGAGACCGGGCTGTCGGTGGCCGATGTGGACTGGACGAGGTTCATGCCGCTGTTCGCCTCGGCCCGCAGCCGGCCCCTGTTCGCCGAGATCCCCGAGGCGCGGCGCGCGCTGCGCCTCGCCCCCGAAGCGGAGGCGCAGCCCTCCGGATCCTCCTGGTCGCAGCGGCTGGCCGGGCTGTCGGACACCGAACGCCGCACCACCCTGCTGCGGCTGGTGCGTGAGCAGGCCGCCGTGGTGCTGGGCCACTCCGGCGCGAGCGCGATCGGTGCCGACCGGGCCTTCCGCGATCTGGGCTACGACTCGCTGACCGGGATCGAGCTGCGCAACCGGCTCGGCGAGGCCACCGGGCTGCCGCTGCCCGCCACGCTGGTGTTCGACCAGCCCACCCCGGCCACGGTCGCCGAGTACCTGCGCACCCGGCTGGCGCCCCCCGAACCACCGGTCCTCACCGAACTGGACCGGCTCACCGAACGTCTGTCCAAGGGAGACGGCGACAGCGAGCGGGCCGGCATCGCACAGCGGCTGCGGGCGATGCTGTCGCTCGTCGGCGGGGACGACGACGACTTCGACCCGACGTCGGACGAGGAGATGTACGACCTCATCGACCGTGAACTCGGGACGGACTGAAGGGGGTTGGACGTGTCCGAGGAAGACAAGCTCCGCGGCTACCTGAAGCGGGTCATGGTCGACCTGCGCAAGGCCAACCGCCGCCTGCAGGAGACCGAGCAGTCCCGCACCGAGCCCATCGCCGTCGTCGGCATGGCCTGCCGCTACCCGGGCGGGGTGCGCTCCCCGGAGGACCTGTGGCAGGTGCTCGCCGAGGGCCGGGACGTCACCGGTGGGCTCCCCACCGACCGCGGCTGGGACGTCGAGGGCCTCTACGACCCGGACCCCGAGCGCTCCGGCCACTCCTACGTCCGGCGCGGCGGCTTCCTGGACGACCCCGGCGCGTTCGACGCGGGCTTCTTCGGCATCTCCCCGCGCGAGGCGCTGGCCATGGACCCGCAGCAGCGGCTGCTGCTGGAGACCTCCTGGGAGGCCCTGGAGCGGGCCGGCATCGACCCGCTGTCGCTGCGCGGCAGCCGCACCGGCGTGTTCGTCGGCCAGAACTACCAGGAGTACGGCACCACCCTCGCGCACGCCCCGGCAAGCGTCGAGGGGCACCTCGTCACCGGCGTGGTGCCCAGCGTGCTGTCCGGCCGCATCTCCTACACCCTCGGCGTCGAGGGTCCGGCGATGACCGTGGACACCGCCTGTTCCACCTCACTGGTCACGCTGCACCTGGCCGTGCGGTCGCTGCGCGACGGAGAGTCCTCGCTGGCCCTGTCGGGTGGTGTGACCGTGCTGGCCGGACCCGGGCCGCTGGTCGAGTTCAGCCGCCAACGGGTGCTGGCCGCCGACGGCCGGTGCAAGGCGTTCTCCGCCGCGGCCGACGGCATGGGCATGGCCGAGGGCGTCGGTGTGCTGGTGCTGGAGCGGCTGTCCGACGCCCGGCGCAACGGCCACCCGGTGCTCGCCGTCATCCGCGGCTCCGCGGTCAACCAGGACGGCGCGTCCAACGGGCTGACCGCCCCCAACGGCCCCTCCCAGCAACGGGTCATCCGCGCCGCGCTGAACGCCGCCGGTCTGTCCCCCGCGGACGTCGACCTGATCGAGGCGCACGGCACCGGCACCTCGCTGGGCGACCCGATCGAGGCGCAGGCGCTGCTCGCCACCTACGGCGCCGACCGCGACCGGCCCCTGTGGCTGGGCACGGTGAAGTCCAACATCGGGCACACCCTCGCCGCCGCCGGGGTGGCCGGGGTGATCAAGTCCGTGCTGGCGCTGCGGCACCGGACCGTGCCGAAGACGCTGCACGCGGACACCCCGTCCCCGCACATCGACTGGTCCTCCGGCACCCTGTCCCTGGCCACCGAGGCGGTGTCCTGGCCGCGCGGTAAACGGCCGCGACGGGCCGCGGTGTCCTCGTTCGGCATCAGCGGCACCAACGCCCACGTCATTCTGGAGGAAGCCCCCGACCCGGCCGTATCGGCCGCACCGGCCGACGACGCGCCGGAGCCGGTCGCGGGGTCCGCGCCGGAACCGGTTGCCGGGCTCGCGCCGGAGCCGGTGCTCTCGCTGCCGGTGCCGGTGGTTGTCTCGGGCCGTGACGCCACGGCCCTGGCCGCGCAGGCGGCCCGGCTGCGCGATTTCGTCGCGGCCGACCCCGAACTGACCGTGCCCCGACTGGCGTTCGCCACCGCCACCACCCGTGCCGCCCTGGAGCACCGTGGCGCGGTGGTGGCCGCCGACCGGGACGAGTTGCTGGCCGGTCTGGACGCCCTCGTTGATGGCGCATCCGGCGCGATCACCGCGACGGCCGACCGGGGTGGGCTGACCGGGTTCCTGTTCTCGGGTCAGGGGTCCCAGTGGTCCGGGATGGGCCGTGAACTCCTCGACCGTTACCCGGTGTTCGCCGCATGCTTCGGTGACATCTGTACCCGGCTGGAATCGGCCGTCGGTCGTCCGGTGCGTGAGGTGATCCTCGGCGGTGGTGAGCGGTTGGATCAGACGTTGTTCGCGCAGTGTGGTCTGTTCGCGATCGAGGTCGCTCTGTTCCGGTTGCTCGAATCGTTCGGTGTGGTACCGGATTTCGTCGTCGGTCATTCGGTCGGTGAGGTGGCGGCCGCGCATGTGGCCGGGGTGTTGTCGCTGGATGACGCGGTTTCGCTGGTGTGTGCGCGGGCCGGGTTGATGCAGGAGTTGCCGTCGGGCGGGGCGATGCTCGCGGTGAATGCGACCGAGGCGGAGGTCGCGGGGGTCCTGTTGGGTGAGGTGGGGATCGCGGCTGTCAACGGTTCCCGGTCGGTCGTGGTCTCCGGTGCCGAGTCGGCGGTGGAGGCCGTAGCGGCGCAGGCGGGGGAGAGGGGGTGGCGTACGACCCGGCTGCGGGTCAGCCATGCCTTCCACTCGCCGCTGGTGGAGCCGGTGCTGGAGCGGTTCCGCGAGGTCGCCGCCGGGCTGCGGTGCGCCGAGCCCACCATCCCGTTCGTGTCCACGGTGGACGCCACGGCGCCGCCCACCACCGCCGACTACTGGGTGCGCAACGTCCGGGACACCGTGCGCTTCGCCGACGCGGTCGCCCACCTGCATGCCCAGGGCGTGAGCACCTTCCTAGAGGTCGGCCCGGACACCGCGCTCACCGCCGCCGGACCGGGCTGCCTGCCCGAGGACGCCACCGCCGCCTTCGTCCCGCTGTTGCGCCGCGGCCAACCGGAATCGGTGACCCTGCCCACCGGCCTGGCCCGCTTCCACGCGCACGGCGGCGCCATCGACTGGACCCGGTACCTGCCCGCCGGCGACCCGGTCGACCTGCCCACCTACGCCTTCCAGCACCGCCGCTACTGGCTGGAACCCGCCGCATCCGCCGACCCGACGGCGCTCGGTGCGCTGCCCGCAGGGCACCCGCTGCTCGGCGCGCTGGTCACCCTCCCCGGTGCGATCGGCACCGTATTCACCGGCCGGTTGAGCCTGCGCAGCCACCCCTGGCTGACCGACCACCGGGTCACCGGTACGGCGCTGCTGCCCGGCACCGCGTTCGTCGAACTCGCCCGGCACGCCGCCGAACTCCTCGGCGACATGCGGTTGGACGAGCTGACCCTGGAGGTCCCGCTGGCGCTGCCCGCCGAGGGCGGCCTCGCCCTGCGGGTCGGCATCGGGGAACCCGACGACGCCGGGTGCCGTGGCATCGAGGTGCACTCCCGGCCGTCGGACACCGCCCTGCCCTGGACCCGGCACGCCACCGGTGTGCTGGCAGAGAATGCCGAGAACAGCGCGGACACCGAGAACACCGAGAACCCCGAGGACACTGAAGGCGCCGGCGGCGCGGACCTGGTGCAGTGGCCCCCGGCCGGTGCCGAACCCGTCGCCCTGGACGAGTTCTACCCCCGGCTCGCCGAGACCGGTCTCGGCTACGGCCCGGCGTTCCAGGGGCTGCGCGCGGCCTGGCGGCGCGGCGAGGAGATCTTCGCGGAGATCGCCCTGCCCGTCGGGCAGCGCGGCCAGGCCGGGGAGTTCGGCCTGCACCCGGCGCTGCTGGACGCCGCCCTGCACGCCCTGGCCCTGCGCGGCGACGACGACGGTCTGCGGCTGCCCTTCGCCTTCCGCGGGGTGCGCTGGTACGCCGCGGGCGCTGCGGCGCTGCGGGTCCGGCTCACCGCCACCGGGGACGACGCGGTCCGGGTGGACCTCGCCGACGACAGCGGCAGCCCGGTCGGCACCGTGGAGCGCGTGGTGCTGCGCGCCCGCACCGGCGAACTGCGCCCACCCGCGCGGCTGGACTCGCTCTACCGGCTGGACTGGACGCCCGCCCGCGCCGGACGCCACCGCGACACCGGCGCCGCCGTGCTGGTCCGGGTCGAGGACACCCCGGTGGCCGAGCGCACCGCCGCCGTGCTGGAGCGGATGCGCGGCCTGCTGGCCGAGGAACCCGCGCCGGGGGCCCGGCTGGTACTGATCACCAGCGGTGCGGTGGCGACCACCGCCGAGGAGGTGCCGGACCCGGCCGGGGCGGCCGTATGGGGCCTGGTGCGCTCGGCGCAGGTCGAGTGGCCCGACCGGTTCGTGCTGCTGGACGCGCCCGACCCGACCGCCACGGACGCGGAACTGACCGCGGCGCTTGCCACCGGCGAGTCGCAAATGGCCCTGCGCGCGGGGCGGTTACTGGTGCCCCGGCTGGCCCGGGTGACCGATGCGGCCGGAGAGTCCCCTTGGTCGGCTGCGGACACCGTGCTGATCACCGGGGCGAGCGGCACCCTCGGGCGTCTGGTGGCGCGGCATCTGGTGGCGCGTCACGGGGTGCGTGGCCTGGTGCTGGCTTCCCGGCGCGGCGGCCACGCGCCCGGCCTGGCCGAGCTGGCCGCCGAACTGGGCGAGCAGGGTGCGGAAGTGGCGGTGGTGGCGTGTGACGTGGCCGAGCGGGACGCCGTGGCCGCGTTGCTGGCCGAGCATCCGGTGTCGGCGGTGGTGCACGCGGCCGGGGTCGTGGACGACGGTCTGGTCACCGGCCTGACCGAGGAGCGGTTGCGGGCGGTGCTGGCGCCGAAGGTGGACGGCGCGCGCTGGCTGGACGAGCTGACCCGGGACCGGGACCTCACCCGGTTCGTGCTGTTCTCCTCCGCCTCGGCGACCCTCGGCAACGCCGGGCAGGCCGCCTACTCCGCCGCCAACGCCGCACTGGACGCGCTGGCCCGGCAGCGCCGCGCCGCCGGGCTCCCGGCCACCTCGCTGGCCTGGGGCCTGTGGGCGGAGCGCAGCGGCATCACCGGCGAGTTGACCGAGGCCGACCTGGCCCGCATCGCCCGCCACGGCATCGCCCCCCTGTCCACCGAGGAAGCCCTGGCGCTGCTGGACACCGCCGTCGGGCTCGGCGAGACGGCCGTACTGCCGATGCGGCTGGACACCGCCGCCCTGCACCGGCTGGACCCGCTGCCCGCGATGTTCGCCGGCCTGGTCCGCGGCCGCCGCCGCACCCGGCAGCGGTCCGGCTGGGCCGACCGGCTGCGCGCCCTGCCCGCGCCGGAACGCCGCCGCGCCGCCCTGGACCTGGTGCGCACCCAGGCCGCCGGGGTGCTGGACCTGGCCGGGGCCGAACAGGTCGGCGCCGAGCAGTCCTTCGCCGACCTCGGCTTCGACTCGCTGACCGCGCTGGAACTGCGCAACCGGCTCGGCGCCGCCACCGGACTGCGGCTGCC
Organism: Streptomyces sp. NPDC001709; assembly: GCF_053596375.1. Taxonomy (NCBI): domain Bacteria; kingdom Bacillati; phylum Actinomycetota; class Actinomycetes; order Kitasatosporales; family Streptomycetaceae; genus Streptomyces; species Streptomyces sp. NPDC001709. The sequence continues at coordinate 13,158 of NZ_JBSFGB010000085.1, forward strand.
CACCACCCTGGTCTTCGACCATCCCACCCCGGCCGCGCTGGCCGGATTCGTGCTCGGCGAAGCCGGTGGCCTCCGGACCGGACCGGAACCCACCGCCCCCGCGGTGGCGGCCGCGGCGGACGAACCGATCGCCATCATCGGCATGGCCTGCCGCTACCCCGGCGGGGTCGGTACCCCCGAGCAACTGTGGGACATGGTCGCGGCCGGCCGGGACGGCATCTCCGCCTTCCCCGCCGACCGTGGCTGGGACCTGGCCGGACTGCCGGTCGGGCTCGGCGGATTCCTGGCCGGCGTCGCCGACTTCGACCCCGGCTTCTTCGGTATCTCCCCGCGCGAGGCACTGGCCATGGACCCGCAGCAGCGGCTGCTGCTGGAGCTGTCCTGGGAGGCGCTGGAGCGCGCCGGGATCGACCCGCTCACCGTGCGCGGCAGCCGCACCGGGGTGTTCGCCGGACTGATGTACCAGGACTACGCGACCAGGCTGGCGCAGGTGCCCGAGGAACTGGAGGGCTACCTGGGCAATGGCAACCTGGGCAGCATCGCCACCGGCCGGGTCGCCTACACCTTCGGGTTCACCGGCCCGGCGGTCACCGTCGACACCGCCTGCTCGTCCTCGCTGGTGGCGCTGCACCTGGCCGCCCAGTCGCTGCGCTCCGGCGAGTCCACCCTGGCGCTGGCCGGCGGGGTGACGGTCATGTCCAGCCCCACCCCGTTCCGTGAGTTCGACCGGCAGCGCGGGCTGGCCGCCGACGGCCGCTGCAAGTCCTTCTCCGCCGCGGCCGACGGCACCGGCTGGTCCGAGGGCATCGGGCTGCTGGTGCTGGAGCGGCTGTCCGACGCACGGGCCAACGGTCACGAGGTGCTGGCCGTGCTGCGCGGTTCCGCGGTCAACCAGGACGGCGCGTCCAACGGGCTGACCGCCCCCAACGGCCCCTCCCAGGAGCGGGTCATCCGGGCCGCGCTGAGCGCCGCCGGGCTGTCCCCCTCGGACGTCGACGCGGTGGAGGCGCACGGCACCGGCACCACACTCGGCGACCCGATCGAGGCCCACGCCCTGCTGGCCACGTACGGCGCCGACCGCGACCGGCCATTGTGGCTGGGGTCGGTCAAGTCGAACATCGGGCACACCCAGGCCGCCGCCGGGGTCGCCGGCGTGATCAAGGTCGTACAGGCGATGCGGCACGGCCTGCTGCCGCGCACCCTGCACATCGACGAACCGACCCCGCACGTGGACTGGCCGGCCGGGCCGGTGCGGCTGCTCACCGAGGCGATCGACTGGCCGGACACCGGGGTCCGCCGCGCCGCCGTGTCGGCCTTCGGGGTCAGCGGCACCAACGCCCACGTGATCATCGAGCAACCGCCTGCCACGGCACCCGCCCCGGCGCCCGACGCCGAAACGGTACTGCCGGTGCCGGTGCTCGTGTCCGGCCGCAGCGCCGCCGCCCTGCGCGACCAGGCCGCCCGGCTGCACGAGTTCGTCCGCTCCACACCCGGAGCCGACACCACCGCGATCGCCCGCGCGGCCGCGCTGTCCCGGGCCGCCCTGGAGCACCGTGGCGCGGTGGTGGCCGCCGACCGGGACGAGCTGCTGGCCGGTCTGGCGGCGCTGGCGAACGGCGACCCCGGGGCCGT
>NZ_JBSFGB010000086.1:0-14184 GCF_053596375.1 Streptomyces sp. NPDC001709
GGGCCCGCAGGGCGGCCACGGCGGCGGGCAGTTCCTGTTCGGGCTCCGGTGTGAGGCCGAGCCATACCAGACTTCGGCGAGCGCTCATGCGTGCCTCCGGGGTCGCGCCGCTCCCGGACGGGCCGGGAAACGGGGTGGCGCGGCGATGGCGTGGACGGGAGGTGCTCCGGCGCCGGACGAGATGGGGGCGGGGAGCGTGTGGGGGTGCAGGCCCTCGGGGCCGTGCACGGGGGACAAGCGGTGTCCGGATCGGTGCGCGGCGTGCGGCCGAGCCGTATGCCCTGGCCGTCCGCCTGCCACGACACTAACTAACTAATTAGTCAGCCCACAAGCCTTGACTTGCGGGACGACCGGTCCCAGTCTGACTAACCAATCAGTCAGCCAGGAGGGTGGCTGGTCGGCGCGACAGTGCGCTGTCCTGGCCCGCCGCCCTTGCGCGGCTCAGCCTCACCGCCCATCGCCGCCGCCGCGGCGCGGAGGAGGACCCGATGAACCCCTCGACCACGCGGGAAGCCGCTCTCCCTGCTGCCCTACCGGGGCCGCCGGCCGAGCATCCCGGGGAAGCGCTACCCGCCCGCTACTACACGGATCCGGCCGTCGCCCAGGCCGAGACCGAACGGATCTTCGCCAAGTCCTGGCAGCTCGTCTGCCACGAATCCGACCTCCCGGGCCCCGGCGCCCGTCTCACCGCGACCGCGGCCGGCCGGGAGGTACTGGTCGTCCGGACCGAGGACGGGAGCCTCGCCGCCCACCTCAACGTCTGCCGGCACCGCGGTACCCGCCTGGTCACCGCGCCCGAGCCCGCGGGCAAGGCGATCCGCTGCCCGTACCACGGCTGGACCTACAAGCTGGACGGGCGCCTCGTCGGTGCCCCCGAGGCGCGGCGGATCCCCTGCCTGGACAAGCCCCGTCTCGGCCTGTACCCGGTCAACGTGGAGTCCTTCCTCGGCTTCGTCTTCGTCAACCTCGACCTGGAGGCGCCCCCGCTCGCCGAGACCTGTGCCGGGCTCGCCGAGGCCGTCGGCCGCTACGCCGGGCCCGGCCTCGTACCCCTGGGCAGGCACCGCATCCACGACCTCGCGGGCAGTGAGGAGCAGAACGCCAACTGGAAGGTGATCGTCGACAACTATCTGGAGGGCTACCACGTCCCCGTCGCGCACCCCGCGCTCATGCGGCTGCTGGACTACCAGGCGTACACGGTGGACGTGCAGGAGAACTACGTCCTGTTCGAGTCACCGCTGCGCGACAAGCCCTCCTCGAACTGGACCGAGCGGCTCTACCAGCAGCTGGCCACCCCCATGCCGGGACTCACCGAGGCCGACCGGCAGGTGTGGCGGTACGCCGTGATCTACCCGAACACCCTCATCGACTTCTACCCTGACCACGTGCTGGCCTGGACCGCCCTGCCCACCGCCCAGGACCGGGCGGCGATCCCCGGCGCCTTCTACACGAAACACGGGGAGAGCGTCCGCACCCGGCTGGCCCGCCGGCTGAACATCCACATCGGCTGGGTCACCAACGACGAGGACGCCGAGCTGGTGGAGCGCGTACAGGCCGGCCTGAGCACGCCCGGATTCGAGCCGGGTCCGCTCTCACAGCGCGAGGCCGCCGTCGGCTGGTTCGCCCGCCGGGTCCGGGACGACTTGGAGGGGGACCCGCAGTGACGTCCTCCCGCGTACCCCGCACCGTACGCCTCCGCACGGGCTTACCCCGCCCCCGCTGACGCACGCTCGCACCCTCCCCAGACCGGTCTTCCCTACGGAGTCAGGGCCTCCGTGAGCCGACCCGCCGGTCCAGCCCTGGAGTTGTGCCGTTCCTCGACGAAAGAGGACGTCCCGTGTCCCCCGAGGTACTTCCACCGACCCGGCGCGCCGTGCTGCGGGCAGGCGCCTGCGGCCTGCTCGGCGCCGCGGCCGGCGGCTGCGGGTTCATGCCCGCCCAAACGCCCAGCGCCCAGCAGCTCGCCCCGGTCAAGGCGCGCGTCGACGGCGATCTCGTCTACTTCAACTGGGCCGACTATGTCGACCCTTCCGTGTTCAAGGGCTTCGAGAAGGAGTACGGCGTCAAGGTCGTCCAGTCGAACTTCGACTCGATGGAAGGCATGGTCGCCAAGCTCAACGCGGGCAACCGCTACGACATCATCTTCCCGAGCGCCAAATGGGCCCAGCGTCTGGTGCGCGGGGGCCGGCTGCGCCGCATCGACCACGCCCAACTCCCCAACGCACACGCGATCTTCGGCACGTACACCTACTTCGCCGACCCCTGGTACGACCCCGGCTCCGCCCACACCGTGCCCTTCACCGCGTACAAGACCGGCATCGGCTGGCGCCGCGACAGGATCGGCGAACTCACCGGCTCCTGGCGGGACCTGTGGAGCGACAAGGTCAGGGGCAAGGTCTTCCTGCTGGACGACCGCGACGAGGTCCTCGGCATGGGCGCCCTCGAACTGGGTCTGGGCGTGAGCACCGGCGACCGCCACGACCTCGACCGCGTCACCTCCCTGCTGAGCACCCTGCGCCCCCGGCTGCGCGGCTTCTCCAGCGACAGCTACAACAACCTGCTCAACGGCAACGCGGTCATGACGCAGGCCTGGAGCGGCGACATGGCCGCCATGCTCAACCAGGCCAAGGATCCCTCGGTGTTCGGCTTCGAGGCCCCGAAGGAGGGCACGCCGATCAACTCCGACTGCTACGCCATCCCCTGGAACGCCCCGCACCCCGGCACCGCGATGCTGTTCATCGACTACATGCTGCGGCCCGAGAACGTGAAGAAGAACATCGAGTACATCGGCTACCCGATGCCGGTGGCGGGCACCGAGAAGACGTACGCCGAGCTGGTCAAGCCGTTCCCCGAGTGCCTCGTCACCGAGGACGACCTGAAGGCGGGCCTGTTCTTCCGCAACGGCAGCCGCGCGGCGGAGAACGCCCGCGACACCGCCTGGACCCATGTGAAGGCGGGCTGACATGGCACTGCTCCGCTCCTCCTCCCGCACACGCCGGCGCGGCGCCGACGAGGGCCGCATCTGGGCCTGGCTCATGCTGCCCGGCACCCTGTGGATGACCGGGTTCATGATCGCCTCGCTCGTCCTGGTCGCCGTCCTCGCCGTGGGCACCACCGACGACCTCGGCAACCCGCGCTTCGGCTTCGACCCGTCCGCCGTGCGCGCCCTCGCCGACCCCGCCTACACCGAGGTCCTCGCCCGCTCCCTCGGCTACGCCGTGCTGACCTGTCTGATCTGCCTGGTGATCGCCTACCCGGTGGCGTACACCATCGCCCTGCACGGCGGACGCTACAAGCACGCGCTGATCGCCGCGATCGTGGTGCCGTTCTTCGCCAACTACCTGGTCCGCATGTACGGCTGGTCGGTGGTCCTGTCCGACGACGGCCCCGTGCTGCGCGCCCTGCGTGCGGTGGGACTCGCCGACGGCAACACGAAGATCCTCAACACCGGTGCCGGTGTGGTCGCGGGACTCGTCTACGGCTTCGTCGTCTTCATGATCATCCCGCTGTACGCGGCCCTGGAACGGCTCGACGTCTCCCTCATCGAGGCCGGCCGCGACCTGTACGGCGGCCCGGTCCGCACCTTCTTCTTCGTCACCCTGCCCGCTACCCGGCAGGGCGCGGCCGCCGGGCTCGTCCTGGTGTTCCTGCCCGCCATGGGCGACTTCGTCAGCGCACAGCTCATGGGAGGACCGGACCAGATCATGATCGGCAACCTCATCCAGGACAAGTTCTTTCAGGGCCAGAACTGGCCGCTGGGCTCCGCGCTCACGATGCTGCTGATGCTGGTCCTGCTGATCGGGATGTTCGGCTATCTGCGCCGCACCCGCAAGGACGAGGCGGAGGCCCGCCGATGACCCTGCTGCGCCTGCCCTCCGCCACCGCACCCGCCCGACCGGCCGCCCGCAGCCGCGCGCGACGCGGCCGCGCCGACCGCAAGCCCCGGCTCCTCATCGCCGTCACCGCGCTCTTCTTCGCGCTGCTCTACCTGCCCATCGCGGTCGTGGCCCTGTTCTCCTTCAACTCCAAGAAATCCCTGACCGTCTTCGGCGGGTTCAGCCTGCGCTGGTACCGCGCCTTCGTCCACGACGACGTCCTGATCTCCTCCCTCGGCACCAGCCTGCGCATCTCCCTGGTGGCGATGGCCGGTTCGGTCGTGCTCGGCGTGGCGCTCGCGCTCGGCCTGGTCCGCTGCCGCACCCGGCTCGGCTCGCTGGCCGGCCTGATCATGCTGGTGCCGCTCATCACACCGGAGATAGTCACCGGCGTCGCCTCGATGCTGCTCTTCAAGGGCCTGGGCGTGGCCCTGTCCACCGGCACAGTGATGCTCGCCGAGATCACCTTCTCCATCTCCTACGTCACCGTCATCCTCCGCTCCCGGGTCGCCGCGCTGAACCCGGAGGTGGAGGAAGCCGCCATGGACCTCGGTGCCAGCCGCTGGCAGGCGGTGCGCCTGGTGACCCTGCCCGCCCTGCTGCCCGCCGTGCTGGCGAGCGCGGTACTGATCTTCGCGCTCGTCTTCGACGACTTCGTCCTCGCCTACTTCACCACCGGTGTGGACCCCCAGCCGCTGTCGGTGCGGATCTACTCGGCGATCCGCTTCGGGGTGAAGCCCACCATCAACGCCGTCGGCACCCTGATGCTCGCGGGCTCCGTCGTCCTGATCGCCCTGGCCCTGTTCATCCCGCGCCTCTTCGGCCGCCGCGGCGGCCTCGGCATCCTCTCCGGAGAGTGACCCATGGACGCGATCCCGGCCGTCCGGCTCGACGGCGTCTCCAAGCAGTTCGCGGACTCCTACGCCGTCCACCGTCTTGACCTCGACATCGAGGCCGGCCACTTCTTCTCCCTGCTGGGCCCCTCGGGCTGCGGCAAGACCACCACGCTGCGCATGATCGGCGGGTTCAGCGACCCGACCGAGGGCTCGGTGCTGCTCGCCGGCGAGGACGTGACCGCGCTGCCGCCGAACCGGCGCAACGTCAACACGGTCTTCCAGAGCTACGCGCTCTTCGACCATCTGAGCGTCGCCGACAACGTGGCCTTCGGTCTCAAGCGCAAGGGCGTCGGCAAGTCCGAGATGCGACAGCGTGTCGGCGAGATGCTGGAGCTGGTCCAGCTCGCCGGCCTCGCCGACCGCAGGCCCCGCACCCTCTCGGGCGGCCAGCGCCAGCGCGTCGCCCTGGCCCGTGCGCTCGTCAACCGTCCGGCCGTGCTGCTCCTCGACGAGCCGCTGGCCGCCCTCGACCTGAAGCTGCGCCGGCAGATGCAGGTGGAGCTGAAGCAGATCCAGCGCGAGGTCGGCATCACCTTCGTCTTCGTCACCCACGACCAGGACGAGGCGCTGACCATGTCCGACCGGATCGCCGTGATGAACGAGGGCCGCATCGAGCAGTGCGGCACCCCGGAGGACGTCTACGAGCATCCCGCCAGCCGGTTCGTGGCCTCCTTCATGGGCACGTCCAACCTGATGACCGGCACCTACCGGGGCGGTGAGGTCGCCCTGGACCAGGGCCCCGCCCTGGCGGTGGGCGCCCGCGGCGGCCTCGCGGACGGCACCGCCGTCAGCGTGTCCGTGCGCCCCGAGAAGATCTGGCTGTCTGACTTCGAACCGGGCATGTCGGTGCTCTCCGGGGTGATCCGCGAGACGGTCTACAGCGGCCCGACGACCACCTACCTGATCGAACTCGCCCCGGGCGTCACGCTGTCCGTGCTGGAGCAGAACACGGCCCGCGCCCGCATGGAGGACCGCTGGAGCGGCGGCGAGACGGTGGAGTTCGGCTGGCGGCCCGAACACTGCCTGGTCCTTGCCTGACCCCGCCCCATGACGAAAGCGACTGCGATGCATCACGACGTGATCGTGCTCGGCGCGGGTCTTGCCGGACTCGCCGCCGCCCGGGACCTGGCGACCGCCGGCACCGACGTGCTCGTCCTGGAGGCCCGGGACCGCGTCGGCGGCCGGGTCGAGCAGACCCGCACAGCCGACGGCCGCACCGTCCAGCTGGGCGGCGAGGTGGTCGGCCATGCCCACACCGCGTACCTGCAACTCGCCAAGGAACTCGGCCTGGAACTGGTCCCGAGCTATGTCGCCGAACCAGGCCGCATGACCCGTGCCACACCCGAGGGCCTCTCGGCCGGCGACCCACCGCACTGGTTCGGCCCCGGCGACATGGCCCAACACGAGCATTTCCGAAGGGAGTTCAGCGAGCTCGCCGCCACGGTCGATCCCGACGACCCCTGGTCGCACCCGGAGGCGGCCGCCCTGGACCGGCTGTCCGTGGCCGACTGGCTGCGTTCCCACCACGCCACACCCGCGGTGGTACGGCTGTGGGACATCGGCCAACTGGCCCTGGCGGGCGGGTCGTACGAGCGGATCTCGCTGCTCGCCGCACTGCGCAAGAGCGCGGCGGTGCCCGGTACCGGCGACTACGACTACGACGACTGGGAGGGACTGCGCCTGGCGGAGGGCTCGGCGACGCTCGCCGAGGTCATGGGCCGCGAGCTGGGCCCGCGCATCCGCCTCGGCGCGCCCGTCGCCGCACTGGACGTACGTCCCGGCCGCTGCAGCGTGCGCCTGGTCACCGGCGAGGTCCTCAGCGCGGCGGCCGTGGTGAGCGCCCTGCCGGTGGGACCGCTGCGGTCGGTCCACGTGACCGGGGTGAGCGACGCCCGGCTGGCCTCGCTGCACCGCCAACGCCAGGCGACGGCCGCGAAGTTCGCCGCCGTCTACGACCGTCCCTTCTGGCGCGCCGACGGCCTCAGCGGCCTGTCCGAGGCGGAGGGGGTCCTGGGCAGCACCTGGCCGCAGAACGAGGGCGTGCTGTCGGCGCTGGTTCCCCCCGAGCGCTACGGCGTCCTGCTGGGCACCCCGCCGCACCTGCGCATCCCGGAGCTGCTCGCCGAGACGGCCGCCATGTTCGGGGATGAGGCACTGCGGCCGACCGCCTGTCACCTGCGGCTGTGGGGCACCGACCCGTGGACGCAGGGCTACGTCACCCAGTGGCCGCCGGGCGAGGTGATGGCGGTCGGTCCGCTGCACGGCACCCACGAACCACCGTTCTACGTCTGCGGCTCGGACCAGTGGGTCGCCGGATACATGGAGGGCGCCGTCCGCACCGGCCGCGCCGCCGCAGAGGAGGCACTGCGCCGTGGCTGACACCGCTTCCCCGACGGCAGTTCTGAACCACGTGGGCGGCAAGGACGTACCGGCCGTCTCCGGAGCCACGTTGCGACTGGTCGACCCCGCGACCGGACTCACCCACGGACTGGCCCCGCTGTCCGGCCCGGAGGACGTGGACCGGGCCTGCCGGGCGGCGCAGGACGCCTTCGACGGCTGGTCGGCCACCACACCGGCGCACCGGCAGACCGCGCTGCTGCGCATCGCCGACGCCCTGGAACGGGAGGCGGACGCCCTGGCGAGCGCCGAGGTGGCCGACACCGGCAAGCCGCGCGCCCTCTTCCTGGCGGACGAGCTGCCCGCGATCGTGGATGTGCTGCGGTACTTCGCCGGGGCCGCCCGGAACCTGCCGGGTGCCGCGGCCGCCGAGTACGCACCGGGGCGCACCTCCGTCCTGCGCCGCGAGCCGGTGGGCGTCTGCGCCCAGATCACGCCGTGGAACTACCCGCTGATGATGGCCGTGTGGAAGGTCGCTCCGGCGCTGGCCGCCGGCAACACCGTCGTCCTGAAACCGTCCGACTCCACGCCCTCCACCACGACGCTCCTCGCCCGGCTGGCCGCCGAGCACCTGCCACCCGGCGTGCTGAACGTCGTGTGCGGCGACCGGGACACCGGGCGCCTGCTCGTCGCCCATCCCCACGTCCGGATGGTCGCCGTCACCGGCAGCGTCCGCGCCGGACAGGAGATCGCCGCCGCCGCGGCGGCCGACCTGAAGCGGCTCCATCTCGAACTGGGCGGCAACGCACCGGTGTTGATCCACGAGGACGCCGATCTCGAAGAGGCGGTCGAGCAGCTGTCGTACCTGTCCTTCTACAACGCGGGGCAGGACTGTACGGCCGCCGGCCGGATCCTGGTCCACCGACGCGTCCACGACGCCTTCCTGGACGCCTTCGCCAGGCGGGCCGCGCAGCGCGTGCCCGGCACGTCCACCGACGCCCGCGCCGACTTCGGCCCGCTGGCGCATGTCTCCCAACTTGCTTCCGTGTGCGGGCTGTTGGAGCGCCTCCCGGCGCACGCCGAGGTCGTCGCCGGGGGCTCGCGCGTCCCCCGCCCCGGCTACTTCCACGAGGCCACGGTGGTGGCCGGGGCCCGGCAGGAGGACGAGATCGTACGCGGCGAGGTGTTCGGGCCAGTCGTCACCGTCCAGCCCTTCGGCGACGAGGCCGAGGCCCTGCGCATGGCGAACGCCGTGCCCCAGGGTCTGGCCGCGAGTGTCTGGACCCGCGACCACGACCGCGCGATGCGCGCGAGCCGGGCCCTGCACACCGGCATCGTCTGGGTCAACACCCACGGCACGACCGTCTCGGAGATGCCGCACGGCGGTGTGCGGCACTCCGGTTACGGAAGCGACCTCTCCCTCGCGGGCCTGCTCGACTACACCCAGGTCAAGCACGTCATGCTGTGACGCCGGCCTTGGTGGCCTTCTCGTACAGCTCGGCCTTGGTTAGCGACCGCAGCGACCCGCCGGTGCGCTTCTTTGCGACAGGCTTCTGGCCGCGTCCGGGGTTCTGGGAGGTGCTGGCCTTTTCTCCGGTGTCCTTTGGGCTGCGGGCTCGCTCGACGCTGACGCGCAGGGCCTCCATCAGGTCTACGACGCCGGTGGGCTGCGCGGCCAGCTCGGCCTTCTCCACGGCTTCGCCCGCGGCCTTGGCCTCGATCAACGCTTTGACCTTCTCCTGGAACGTGTCGTGGAAGGCTTCCGGGTCCCAGTCGGTGGTCAGGGCGTCGACGAGCTGATGGGCCATTTTCACCTCGGCTACGATCGGCTCTGCCTTGCCCGGCAGGTCGGGGACCTCCTGGTTCTCGCTCGGCTTCGGCGATCCGGTCGAGGAGGTTGTCGCGGATCTCCACCAGCCGGCCGCGCTGGGCCGGGTCGGGGCGTAGGAGGGAGCAGCGGACGCAGGCGTGCTCGTGGATGCAGGCGGTGCCGTAGGCGCGGGCGCAGGTCCCGACGGAGAGCTTGCGGCGTTCGAAGTGGCCGAGGAAGTCCTCCCACTCGGCGTCGGTCGGGGTTCGGTACTCCTCGGCGGGGCACAGGGTGCGGCGGCGGGTGATGAAGGCGCGGTGGGCTTCGATGGTCTCGGTGGGGTAGACGACGTTGTAGCCCATGGTCGTGTTGATGTTGGCGTGACCGGCGATGACCTGGGCGATGTGGGGCGGCAGGCCGGTGCGGATGGCGTCGGTGATGAACATCCGTCGGAAGTCCTGCGGGGTGAAGTGCAAGGGGCGCCCTGTCGCGTCGGTCAGCCCCATGAAGGCGACGGTCTCCTTGAGGATCTCGCGGATGGTCTGGGAGTTGAGGGTGGAGGGTTCGCCGCCGCGGTCGTACTGGATGAGCAGGGGCGCAGGTGGGTTCCACTGGCGCTCTTCGGCGTCGTAGCGGGTGACCAGGGGGATCAGGCCGGTCTTGGGGTCGCGGACGCGGCGGATGATCGTGGCGAGGACGTCGGCGAGCTCGGGGCTGACGAGCAGGACGCGCTCGACATCGGTCTTGGAGGGGGCGATCTGCAGCAGGGGGACGATCTCGCCGGTGGTGGGCAGCCGGTACTGGATCATCGCGTGGTGGCTGATCTCCAGCATCTCCTCCACGCGGGCACCGGTATGTCGCAGGAACTCCACCGTCGCCCAGGCCCAGAACGCGCGGTGTTCGACCCGGTCGAGGTGGACGAGCCGCCCGTGCGCGTCGCGGGCCGCGGCGCCAGCCGGGTTGGTGCCCCGGGTGTAGGTGGCTCCGTCGAGGGTGAACACGGCGCCAGGCGGGGTGGCTCGGGCGACGGCGAGGTGGGCCGCGCGCAGGCGGTGGTGGTCGGCGGCGGCCCGGGCGAAGGCCTCCAGCATGGGGAGGCGCTCGCGGGTGCGCTGGTCCATGCGCGCCTTGGTCCAGGTGAGGCGCTTGCGGTCGGCGGTCCCGGCCGCCTTGATCGGGCAGGGCGCCACCCAGGGGCCCCAACGGGCGGGTTCCTCGGTCGCCCAGCGGGCGATGTCCAGGTAGAAGGCGCGTACCGCGATGGAGATCATCGCGCGGTCGGCGCGTTCCACGCCCGTCTCCTCGATGGAGCCGGCCGGACCTCGGCGCCGCTGGACGCGGGTGCGAAAGCTCTCCTTCCACGCGGCGGCGACGTCGGCCGGCAGGTGGAGGGTGTCGAGGCCGGGGTGGTGCCGTTCGATGTCGCACCAGAAGTTCCGCGTCAGCTGCCGGGCGAGGTTGTCCAAGGTCGCGTAGTCCAGGCGAGGGCGGCGTTCCTCCAGGTAGTCGATGAGCAGATCCCGGATCCCTGGGGCCGCGACGGGGTGGCGGTTCGCTCCGCCGACCTGCTGAGGAGGCCCTGGAGCCCAGTTTCGACGGCAGCCTACTTCGAACACGCGCTTGTGGTTGCTGACGACGGACGCATCGGGAGTGGGGTCAGGGGCGTGCAGACCGGGGTGCCGGCCCCGACGAGTTCGACCAGGCCCACGCCCCCTGTGGGCGGGGCGATCTTCGACCAGTTGTTGGCTACCCAGGCGTTGCCCGAGGGGTCGATCTGTATTGCCGTGAGGTGCTGGATCGCTTTGTTCTGGAAGCCCTGCGTGGGGGACAGGACGGTGCCGGCGGACGCACCGGACGGGCAGGCGGCAGCGTTCAGTCCGCACAGGAGTGAGACGGAGGAGTTGCCGAAGCCGGCGACCCATACGCGGTCCTGGCCGTCGATGGCGACCGACCAGGGGAAGACCTTCTTGGGCAGTTGGTGTACGCCCGCGACGGTACCGTTCGGCCGGATCTCGGTGACTGCGCTGCTGAAGAAGTTGGCGACCCAGGCGTTGCCCTTGGAATCGAGGGCGAGCCCGACGGGCCCTTGTATGGATTTGTCGGTGGTGGAGGAGAGCGGCTTGAAGTCGGGGCCGATGACCGTGACGCTTCCGCCGACGTTACTGGGTCGACCCGATTGCCTGATCTCCTCGAAGGAGAGATGGCTGTTGGTGACCCAGGCTCGCCCCTGGCCGTCGATCTGGACGGCGAAGGGGTGGTTGAAGCTCTTGTCAGTGATGCTGATGGCCTTGCTCGGGTCGCCGTGGGGGTAGACCACGACGCTGCCCGCGCCGGCCCTGCCCTTGAGGCCGTAGGAGTTGGCGATCCATATGTTGCCGCGCTGGTCCACAGCGACGCCCTGGGGTTTGACGAAATCGCCGTTCTTCCACCCGGAGGAGGGGGACAGCGGCTTGCCCGAGGCGGAGTATTTCGATATGGCGTTGCCGCCGTAGCTGGGTGCCCACACCGATCCGTTGTGATCGATCGCGAGGCCCCAGGCTCCGGCCTTCATGCCGCCGCCGCTGATGGGGCTGCCCAGGGTCGGCCGACCGGTGGGATCTTGCACGGTGACGTGGGAGTTGGGGTCCCTTGTTCCCGGCTTCCAGTTGTTGGTCGCCCACACGTTGCCCTTCGCGTCGAACGCGATGCGCCCTGGCGCGTAGACCTCGGGAGCGGGGTAGCGCACTGCCATGATCCAGGACTGGGGTGCTGCGCTGAGCGCGGGAGTGAACACTGTCGCGGTACGGGCCAAAGCCGCCAGGCGGTCCGGGGACTGCGTGGGGTTGTGAGCCAGGCTGAGGATCGCCTGCACGGTGTCGGCGGGGCGGGTTTCGCCGGGCGGTGTCGCCAGTTGGGTGAGCTTGTCGCATCGGGCGTTGTCCGTTACGCAGAGCGAGACGAGGTCGGCCAGCGTGTTCTGCGTGGCGAGCGTGTCGCTGTTGGCGCTGTCGCCGGTGAGGGGCCCTCCAGCCTTGCCGGTCGTCGGGTCGGCGAGGTTGAACGAGGTCGCGGCGGCGTTCTCAAGCCCTGGAGCGGGTCCGGCGATGCCCTGTCGGCCGCTGAACTGGGCGAGGGCGTACGTTGCTGCGACGGTGGTCAGTTCGTTGACCGTCACCTTGTTCACAGTCCGCTCGGGTACACCGCCTCCGGTACCGAACCCGACGACCGAGCGCAGTCGGAGTCTGTGCGCCCAGGGGGACGTGGCTTCCACGTAGACCACCCCGTCGGCAGGCTTTGTGTACGTGATCCGGAAGGATCCGTGCGCGTCGGTCGTGGCCTGACCCAACTTCCTGGCACCGGAGCGTGCCCCGGCCATGAGCGTGACCTGAGAGCCTTGGAGCGGCTTCCCTGCCCCGGTGACGGTTCCCTGGAGCGAGAGCGATGCGGCACCGGACGCCGGTGCCGGCAGGGCGAAGGCGGCACAGGCCGCTGCGACAGTGGCCGACGTCAACCGCAGGGCCACGGCCCACGTCCTGCCGCAGCGTCCATTGCACGTGGGCAACGAGCGCACGCGCATACCAGAGATACTCATGATTATCCCTTGCTCTGCGAAGCAGATGATGCAGGTCAACCAGACGGTCCGTGTGCCATTTACTCCGCCTCGGTGTTTTCCGGACCGCTTTCCGGCACCCTCAGCGTGAACCAGCCGACCCGCGCCCCCAGCAGCCAGACCACACCCAGGTAAAGCCCCGGGCTGACTTCGCGTATTTCGTCGCGGACGCCGCGAGCCACCAGTGAAATGCGGGAGTAGTCGATGACGATGCAGTCCTGTTCGTCCATCAGGCTTGGTCCGGTATAAACCTCAGCCACAATGGCAAGCACATCGAACGGGGTCATCCGATTACTGAGATAGCCCTCGTGATCGAAGACCTTTCCCCGCCACACGGCCATGCGGACCAGCCAGGCGAGCGGCTCCGCCACCCATCGGCCTCCCCACGGGACAATTCCGGTACCCTCCAACGGGCCGTGCGGAATGTCACCGGGCGGACTGGTGCGGAACAGCTCCACCAAGCCCCTGTCGCCCATCGTGAGTAGGTCCTTCTCGGTGAGTGCCACGATCAATCCTCCCGGCAGTCACTAGGAACGTCACTCGCGCATGGACGCAGTCCCGACTGGGGCAGTTACCGACTCGCCTAGATCTTCGGAACAGGCTTGTCCGAGATGAGACCCCAGGGACAGCCAACGCTTCCCCTCCGCCTGATTCGCCGCGTACCTAGACCTCGGTCATAAAGAGTCGATCGGTATGGCGCCGGGCCAACAACTCCGATTGTCGACGCTCTCAGGACGAACCGCCACCGCTGCCGAGACGGACAGCGACTACCTGCACTCCGGTGTTCGCCGGGGTCTGCGGGCGAACATTGAGGGACACGGCAGCCGTGCCAGACGCGTGCCAGTTAGGGCAGGGACCCACGGGGAACAGCGGGGAATCAACAGACCCGCCACCAGGTGTCGACACCCTTCCGCCGCAGGTCAGCCACCCAGTGAACTCTAGGGCACCCAAGCTTCCCAAGGTCATGCCTTACGGCCGATGCGAGTCGGACCAGCGGAGCACTCGCCTATACCGCTTAAGCAACAGCCGGCCCAGGGGGACGCTGCTGTCTCTCCATGTGTGTTGACTCCGTGAGTTGTCCACGGAGCAACCTGGCTCGACGTTCCTGGAGGTCAGCCAGCTCAGTTCTTGCCTCTGACTGAAGCCAGTGATCATCACTGAAGTCAAGGTCAAGTCGTAGCTGGGCCTTATCGGCTAGTGCTAGCCATGCACCAGCCAGGCTGTCATGCCACTGCTGCCTCGCCTTGCTATCGTGGCGCCGGCAACTGTAGATAACGCTGCGGCTGGGAGGCCTAGAGCGACATGCACTCTGCCCCAGCGCGACGCTCTCCGAAGGTGTCAATATCCGTCGTGGCTGCAATGCTTCTTGAGCTCTTCGAGTGCGTGCGTGACTCCCTCGTGAAGTCTGTTCACCTGTAGATCCTTATCGTTCATCTTCTCCCCTTTCCCCAAAGTCGGCGAGGGTTGAGCCCGAGGCCCCGTGCCAGTACCACCGCCGGAAGCCCCTAAGATCACGCGGCGGATGAAAGTGCATGAAAGCCCATAGACGTAGCAGATGCAGGCGTCAGCCCAGCTGCCGAGACGACGTGCCAAACGCCATAGTCGGCTGTGTGGTGGTCGTCAGCTAGCAGCCTTGGCGATGATGCGCTCCATCTCCTCTCGGCCGAAGGCCCGCAG
>NZ_JBSFGB010000087.1:0-13847 GCF_053596375.1 Streptomyces sp. NPDC001709
AACAGACCGCCACCCTCGACGACGCCATTCGAGCGTGAACACCGACAACGCCACACACCTCGACGTGCTACGGCCAACCATGCACGAGGTCGTAAAGGGTGTTGCGCAACGTCGTGAGCTGGGCATCTCCCTTGTATGGCCGGGGTTTTAAGGGCTGACCGGGCGTAGGTGGAGACGTTCACCGGGCTGCAGGTGACGCAGTTCGCGCGTCTGTTGAAGGTGGTGCGGGAGCGGGGCGGCAACGGCACTCTGCGGGGCTGGCCGTGGTCGTTGCCGTTGGCCGAACGGGTGCTGGTGGTCGCGGTGTACTACCGCACGAACCTGACTATGCGGCAGCTGGGCCTGCTGTTCGCGTCTCCTAAGTTCCGAGCGGCCGATATTTCGCCCAGATCTGCACGCCGCAGCTGGGTAGATATCGCGGGGCTGCCCCGCTCACCGGTTCGACGGGTGGCGTGACGTGCGCGGTGGTCCGGGAGGGCGGTTGAGGCGCCGGACCATGACGGTGATGAAGGTCCACGTAATGTGGGCCTAGCTGTGGGAGACGAGCCGCTCATAGTCGTGGACGTTTCTCCTGGCTCTCATGATCCATGAGATCGCCCGCTCGACACGCCACTCTCCAGGCGTTGGCCAACATTGGCGGCCGGCCCGCGTTCTGCCTGATCCTGGGGGCCTTTCAATGACCGGGCAGTAGGAAACTGCTGGTCGTTCAGTGGGCGAGTTTCCACAGGCGGATCGTCTGGTCGGCGCTGCCGCTGGCCAGCAGGGTTCCGTCCGGGCTGAAGGCCACGGAGTAGACGGCGCCGTGGTGACCGGTGAGGGGATGCCCGATGGGGGCCGGGCTGGCGGATTCGGTCACGTGCCACAGGCGGATCGTGTTGTCGCTGCTGCCGCTGGCCAGGACCTGTCCGTTGGGGCTGAAGGCGACGGTGTTGACGGCGTCCTTGTGTTCGGTGGCGTTGCCGAGGAGTATCGGGTGCGCGGGGTCGGTGACCTTCCACAGGCGGATTGTCCTGTCACCGCTGCCGCTGGCCAGCAGGTGTCCGTTCGGGCTGAAGGCGACGCTGTAGACGCGGTCGGTGTGGCCGGGCAGCGCCGGGCCGATGGGCGCCAGAGGGTCGGCCACGTTCCACAGCCGGACCGCGTGGTCGGAGCCGCCACTGCCCATGACGCTCTCGTCGTGGCTGAACGCTACCGACAGGACGGCATCGGTATGCCCGAAGACGGGTTTGCCGACGAGTTCGGGGTGCGCGAGGTCGGTCACCTTCCATAGGCGGACCGTGCGGTCGCCGCTGCCGCCGGCCAGCAGTTCCCCGCTGGGGCTGAAGGCCACTGAGAAGACGGCGTCGGTATGGCCGGTGGCCGGTCGGCTGAGGAGCGCCGGCTTCGCGGGGTCGGTCACATTCAGCAGCCGGACCTTCTGGTCGGCGCTGGCGTCCGCCAGAAGGTTGCCGTCGGGGTGGAAGGCCACCGAATAGACCGTGTCGGTGTGGCCGGAGAAGGGGGAGCCGATGGGCTTGGGGCGCGCGGGATCGGTCAGGTCCCAGAACCTGACCGTCTGGTCGGCGCTGCCACTGGCCAGGACACGCCCGCTCGGCCGGAAGGCAACCGAGTAGATGCGGTCGGTGTGGCCAAGGAGTGGCTGTCCCAGCGAGGCCATCGCCGCTTTCACCGCCGCGCTTGAGGTCTTGCCTGGGGCACCGGGATCTGAAGTCGTCGCCAGGCCTGCAGGACGGCCGGTGAGTGTCAGGACGGTGTTGGTGACGGTCAGTCCGACGGCGCCAATGGCGGTCAGCAGCGTGCGCCGGTCTAGCAGGGGCCACTGTCCAGCGACGGCTTGCGGGAATTCCTCCTGCGGTTTCTTGGGGTGGTCGGGGTGGGCGGCGTTCTGGGCGAAGAGGAAACCGTGAGCCCCGCGGGCTCCGCTTTCCACCGGCTCGGGTAGTCCCGCATCCCGTAGCCGGGCGTGCAGTTCGAGGAAGATCCGGTCCATGCGCAGCGCTCGCGCCGAGACCTCGCGGATGCCGTTGCGCACGATCTCCAAGAAGGCCCCGGTGAAGCAGGTGAGTGTCCCGTTCACAGGGGTTTTGGCCTTCTTGCTGCTTCCGCTGGCACCGATGACGTACAAGCCGTCGACCGGGTGAGCCTCCTCGAAGTCGGCCGACTGGAACACGTGATTGGACTTGTTGGCGAGTTCGGCGTGGCAACAGTCCAAGAGGACGAGCTTGGTCTCCGCCCGGCAACCGCGGAGAATCTTGGCAAGGTTCTCGTAGAGCATCGCGGTGTACGGCAGTGCTTGCCAGCCCGGATCGGTGTCGCCCACCATCAGGGCGAGTTGCCCCTCGCTGGTGCGCACCCCGTGGCCGACGTAATACACCAGCACTACGTCCTGGGCGTCGCGGACCGCTGTGATCACCTTGCGGGCCAGGGCGTCCGGCGACGCCACGTCCACCAGACACGTGACGCGCTCGGCTGGCCATCCGCACAGGTCGCTGGCAAGCAGGTCCGCCATCGCGTTCACGCACTGGGCTGCGGGCAGATTCGGGATGCGGGGGTCCGCGTACACGCCGTTGCCGATCAAGATGGCGCGGGAGCGGCTCAGGTCACGCTCCACCCAGCCATTCCTCCAGCACCGGACGGGCCTCTTCGAAGGTATCTGCGGTGATCTTCAACCGGACCGTGCCGCACCGAACCTTCATGACGAAGCCCGGCCCCCTCGAATCCAACAGCGACTTGACGATCCCCAAGAACACCGCGACAGCACCGCCCGACGCGCAGGCCGCCGTCAGCAGATCCACCACCGAGCCTAGGTCCCCGGGTTCCATTGGCGCGGCGGCGGCATCCACCACGATCCCGCCGCGGCCCTGCAACTCGCCGAACAGGACATCGAAATCGTCCGGATCCTCCGTCGAGATTTCGACCGTGCCCACCCGCGCCCCCTTCGGGCCTGGCCTGTGCCAGACCAGCAAATGCCGAAAACTGCCGCTGACGACCATCGACCCTGCCCCGACAGCCGGGCCGACGTCTCGACACATCCATCCGGGCCCTAAGACGCGGATGAGTCCTTTCGACCGTAGGGGAGCCGGCGACCGCCGTACGGCACAAGAACAAAACCTTCCAAGAATTGACCGCATGTGACCGGAGGACACCGGCCCCACACGGGCTGCCACCGTTGCCGGCAGCAGCGGCCGAGCAGGACCGATGGTGAAAACGGCTGCGTTGCATGCCGCAGGGGTCTGCACGGTCTTCGGTGTATCTCCCGATCATGGAAGTAGCACCTGGTCACTTGAGCTGGGGTGTTGGGAGTCTTCTGATAAAGGCGCAGGTGGTTTCGGGGCGCTGAAAGCGATGGCGAGGGGGTGTGTGGCCTGGGGCTATCCGAGGTTGGTTGATAACGGTGGTGTGGTGTTGGTGATGGTCTCCGGTATCTGAAGGGCCGGTGCGGGTCTGTGCTGGTCAGCCGCTTGCCTGCACGTCGGGGTCGGCTGTTGGTGGCGGGTGGGGCGTGGCGCCGGTCCAGTACAGGGCGGTGTCGATGTCGCGTGCTCTCCAGCCGTCGGCGTGTGCTCCGCCGTGCTTGAGGAGGTCGTCGAGGAGCTGCATGTAGCGGCCGTAGCGTCCCGGTGCGGGGGTGAGGGTGAGGCCGAGCGTGTCCAGGGCGTGTTGGACGCGGCGGTCGTAGACGGCCATCCGCCCGGGTGCCGCCGCGGTGAGGACGGCTGAGGCCAGGGCGTCGCCGGTGCGGAAGCCGGGCAGTTCCCGGATGATGGCGCGTCCTGCGCGGGCGGCTTCGCTACGGGGGAGGGCGGTGTCGCGGACGGCGGTGACGGCCCGCTCGGTGACGGTTCGCACGTGGGCGTCGGGCAGGGACATGAGCGCCGTCACCCACGGTGTCTGTGCGGACAGTCTTTTCCAGACGACCAGGGCTGCGATGTCCGTCTTTCCGAGGCTGCCTGCGGTCTCGGTTCGATGCGCGATCTCGTGAAGGACCTCGTCGTAGTGGGGTGAGACGTTGGCAAGGTAGCCGGCACGGGCAGGGATCAGGGTGTCCCATACCCGGCCGCAGAGGGCGGCGAAGTCCTCGCCGGTGGGCGTATCCACACTCTTCTTCACGTCCGCATCATGCCGGTGTGGCCGGTCGTCGGGTGCGGGAAGTTTGTGTTCTTCGGCGAGGCACTGGCGGTGGAACTCCGGTCGGTGCGTGTACGCGGAGCCCAGGAAGATCAGCAGCACGTGGTCGACGACCTCCGGGCGGGGCCGGCCGTCCGTGTCCGCAAGGGAAGGAACTACCGGGCGACGCCTGATGGCTCCTCGCGCCGGCGTCCCGTCCAAGGCGCCCACCACACGATCGCGCTCTTCGCTGGGGAGGCGCGCCAACAATCCCACGATCCTGCCGAGGTCGTCCTCGCTCGATCCCGCCGATCACCCGCAAGGCCAAGATCGTCCCTTCGGGCCTCGGCAGGAGCCTGCACCGGCTGGAGCCGACGCCGCGGATGCGATGGGCTGGAACACCGCGCGCCACCGGGGAGTTGAGCCTCACTTAGCCTGAATATTGCTATTCTGCTTAAAAGGGTACATTTCATTCCATTCAGGCGGAGAGATGGGATTATGTCGCTTGTTAGCGCACTGGTCTACCAACGTCGCCATCGTGTATTGGGCCGTCTTGTTCAGGAGGTTCTGGCCCTGTATGGCTTGGAGGTCCCGGCGGCCGTGGAGGTTGGCCCTGGTTTGAGGGTCTTCCATCGCGGATTCGGCACCGTGCTTCACCCGTACACCACGATCGGCGCGAACGTGACGCTCTATAACGGTGTCACGCTTGGTCGGGCCGATCCGTGGGTTCCGCAGGAGGAGAGCGCAATGGAGCGCATCGTCATCGAGGATGGCGCCTGTCTGTGTACGGGGGCGAAGGTGATCTGCAAGAAGGGAATCCTGACCGTGGGGCGGGGCACGATCGTGGGCGCCAATGCGGTGCTGACCTGCTCAACGGGGTCCGACGAGATCTGGGCCGGCGTGCCGGCTCGGAAAATCGGCAACCGAGGCACTGCCTCGTGACGGTGTGCTGGAGGGGTGGCTTTGAGCGCTCCGAGGCGTAGGCCGTCCACCCGAAGGAGACCGCACGGCCTGCCACCGCACGGAGCCGTACCAGCCCGGCTACGGCGGGCTGGGGCCGCCCACGCTGCCCCGCTGTCGTGAGTCGACTCGGTCCGCATCCTGCCCGCTGCAGTGGCGGCTGTTCGTGGCCAAGGAGTGGGCCTCTGACACCAGCCGCAAGATCCTCACCCGCGTCCCGTCCAAGGTCACGCGCCGGGAGGAGCGGCATCTGACGTTGGACAGGCTCGACACACTGGCCGGCTGGGGCATGACGCCGCCAGCCGTAGTGGCCGACGCCGCCTACGGCACCAATGGCCCCCCCGGCGGACAGCCCTGGCTGGCCGCCGAATCGACTACATGCTGGCCGTCCGCGCGGACGTGACCGCCCACGCGTGCGACGCACAGCCTGAAGCCCCGGCCTGCAACGGGCCGATCGGATGCCGGCCTCAGCCTCGCTACCGCCAGACCGCGCTCTCGGTGGCAGCCCTGACCGCCGGCCTCGGAAGGGACGCATTCACCGCCCTTGCCTGGCGGCAGGGCCCGCGAGGTGAGTTACTTACGTTCCCGCGTCGCCGCCCTGCGTATCGGCCCGGCAGGTAAAGCCGTCGAGCGTCCGATCAAGACCGTGTCCTATGTGGTGAGGCGGACGAGCCGCTTGTAGCAGCATAGGGCGGCGGCCAGGCCGAGAAACGGGCGCCAGTGTGGCGGTCGGGCTTGATCACTTCCCGGACGGCCGCGGAGTACCTCCGCTGCGCGGCGGGCTTCACCGCTCGCGCGGGGCGGACCTCCGAGCTCAGCTGACCGGGGATCGGTCGGGTTTGTCGGCCGGGTTCCGGAGGTGCTTGTTCGGTCGGTAGCTGGGTCCGTTCATGATCACCTGATGGCTGGCCTTGATCAGTCGGTCCAGTAATGACTCGGCGACGACCGGGTCGGGGAAGAGGGGATACCAGTCGCTGGGCGCCCGGTTGCTGGTGGTGATCAGAGAGCGTCCTTGCCGCTCGGAGACGAGTTCGTAGAGGTCGTCGTCGCTGGGACGCGGACATCTGGCGCATGGCGAAGTCGTCGAGGATGAGCAGGTCGGGGCGGATGAGTTCGCGGATGCGCCGGTCCCAGGAGCGGTCTGCGTGGCCGCTTGCGAGCTCGACGTGGATGCGGCTGGTCTTGGTGAAAACGGACGTTGCCGCCCTGGCGGATCGTGAGGTGGCCGAGGGCCTGGGCTACGTGTGTCTTCCCGACGCCGACGGGTCCGAACCCAATGACGGACTCGCCGGAGTGGAGCCAGCGCAGGGCCGCGAGATCGCGGATCTGAGCGGCGGGAAGTCTCGGGGAGGCGTTGACGACGAAGCCCTCCAAGGTGGCCTGCTGATCAAACTTCGTTCTGTGCAGGCGCCGTTGGAGGGAGAGGGACTCGCGGCGGGTCTTGCCTTCGTAGCGGAGCCGTTGGTGGATCGTGGTGACCGTCGTCGCGTTGAGAAGTTCCTTGACGTAGTCGCGGTGCGGCTCGATCTCGCTCCACCTGACCTGGTTCAGCTTCCGGCTGGCCAGCTCCGGAAACCAGCTCTTGAGCAGCCTGGCCCAGTCCTTCCTTGCCATCCGGTGCGTCCGTCGACCTCTCGGCTCGCAGGTCAAGGGACCGCGACGGCTCCAAGAGGCCCAGACCCTAAACCCGGGCACCGGCATGCCCATGGGGAACCCGGTGGGGAATCGTAACCGCGCGTGTGGGGAATTACGTGGTGCTGGCCATAGTGAGCGAAAAATCTTCAAGACCGGCAGGCGAGACGTTCGTGCAGTTGCCTGGACATGCTGAAAGTGCGGTTTTGGATGCCTTTTCGAGCGGAGCCGTTTGGGAAATAGTCGAGGGCGGAACATTTACAGGTGTATGCTGACGCACCTGTTTTCCCAGCCTGACCAGTATGGGTGTGACAGTGGACGGACCCATGAA
Organism: Streptomyces sp. NPDC001709; assembly: GCF_053596375.1. Taxonomy (NCBI): domain Bacteria; kingdom Bacillati; phylum Actinomycetota; class Actinomycetes; order Kitasatosporales; family Streptomycetaceae; genus Streptomyces; species Streptomyces sp. NPDC001709. Next base: position 7,031 of record NZ_JBSFGB010000087.1, read on the forward strand.
CGACAGTCAGCGACAGAACTCGCCGTGGAGGACGTTTTGGGCCACGTACCCCTAGACGTTTCGCACGCCTCGATGTGTCTCTACAAGGTCCTGTCGATCGTCCAGGTTCGTACCGGTTGCCCTTGCGGGCCTTCGTGGATGATGTGGAGATCGGGGGGGAGGGGTGGGCGGACTGGTGTTCGTCCCTTGTGCTAGATATTCATCAGGAATTCGATGCTCTCTTGTCCTCCGCGGATAATGTGTCACCCATTTTCTATCCGGCACCGGAGCAACTTGCGCTGACGGAAATGGAAGCGCAACTTCGATCACTCAATGAGTCGGGATACCTGTGTGTTGCATCCGTGTGGTCCCGTGTGGGTGCGACTTCTGAGAATGCCTGATGCGGCTGACGCTCAAGGGGGTTGTATTTGGTGTGTGGGGTTGCGTCCGAACTGATGTGGGGTCGGTGGACGCTCTATGTGTTGGCTCCAGCCGCCTGTTGGGGCTGGTGTTGAGCGTAGTAGTTGGTTTCGTGCTCGCGGGGCGGGATGACTTCGATCGCGGTGTGAAGGCGCTGGTTGTTGGACCAGTCGATCCATTCCGCGGCGGCGAGTCCGACGTCGGCGAGGCCGTGGCAGGGCCTGCGGGGTTTGATCAGCTCCGTTTTGTAAAGGCCGATCTGGACTCCATGAGCGCATTGTCCAGGGCATCGCCGACGGTGCCGATCGAGGAGTCGATGCCGGACTCGAGGAGGTTGCCCTTGCCGGCATTCTCGTCCGTGCAGGTCACCCAGTACGTTCGTGCCGATGGAGGATGCCGCCCAGGCGTTCACGCCCGCGTATGTCGAGGCGGGTGATCTGCCCTGGATCGAATGATCGCTTCGGGCAAGGGGCGCAGCGGTCGGGCGTTCGCCATGCCCTCGTGTGGTCGGTGTCTGTTGTAGAAGTCTTCGAACTCTCGCGGGGTGTGGAGCAGGCGGCGGCGGTCCCAGACCAGCAAGCGGTCCAGAAGCTCGCGACGGCAGGTCTGCACCCAGCGTTCCATGAACGCGTTCATGCGCGGCATAGGTCTCCCACACCGTGGAAGCGGCCACCTCAATCCCCAGCATCAACAGTTCGCCATGCAACCCCCACGTCCTTCTCGCGGTGGCTCATCGGCAGCAGTCGCAGCATCGCGAACGCGTTCGTCACGGCGAGGTACGTCAACCGCAGCAGCACGACCGATCATCATGCCGTGGAACTTCCTCTCCGCCAGGGCACCGCCCCGACCGACGAGGTCGGCGCCCCGTGCGCCCCGAGCGGTGCCTCCCACCAGGACGAATGAACTTATTGGCAAGGGCAGGGTTGCCGCCGACGCGGATGCTGGCTGCCGAGCCTCCTGATCCGTCACGCTGCGTCGAAGTCCGACCTGGGCCGGACCTCCACGACGAAGTCCGCATCCTCCATCTCGCCCGCCTCGTCGTGCCAGAGGAAGACGCGCACGTGCATCGCGTGGTGGAGGCCGGTCCTCTCCCATTCGGTCATGAGATCGGCGACGATGCGGCCGATGGCGTGTTTGGCGCCCTCGTCCGTGTCGGCGGCGGTGATCACGCCGTGCCATTGTTCGGGGTCGCTGCCGTAGGGGCGCCAGCCCTCGGACCCGTGCGGCTCGAACACCCGGTAGGTCCAGTCCGTATTGGTGTTCATAACACCGATCGTGTCACCGAAAGGAGCCTCATGCGCCGTATCGGATCGACGCCCGCCGGGCGCGGGTCCGTCGGAGCGAACAACTGCCCGGACGTCCTGGAGGTGGATGACGGCGACTTCTTTGTGATCGGGAACCTGCATGTCCTGACCGCGCCGGAGGCGGAGCGGATGAACGAGCTGGGCGCCTCGATCGGCGAAGGTGAGTCCCTGGTCTTGGTGCCGCGCGACTGCATCCTGGCTGCCGGAAGCAGTTGGCGTTTGAGGGGGTCGCCGGGGCGGGGTGATGGAGGGCGGCCGGCTGCGCTCGTGTGACTGCGTGCTTCATTTGGCCCGACTGGCCAACTGAAGCACGCAGTCACAATGCGCCTCCAGCTCGGTCTGAGCCGACGTGGCGTGGTTGGTCATGCGCCGTCCGTGATGCGGGCGAGCAGTCCTCGGGCTTCGACAGTGCGGTGGTGGTCCGGGCCGAAGGCGGTCAGGCAGGCGTTGTGCGCGGCTGAGGCCCGGGGGTGGGCCTCGGTCTTACGGCCCAGTCCCAGGAGGGCAGCGGCCATGGCCAGGTCGACGGTGCCGGTCTCCGGGCCACGCTGCTCCTCGGGCATGCTGCGGCGCAGTTGGTCGGCGCATTCCGCCTCGGCGAGGGCCTCCTCGTGGCGGGCTTGGCCGTTGAGGCTGCGAGCGAGACCGAGCCGAAGGGCCAGGGTGACCCTGTCCGATACGGAATGAGCGGCGAGCGCCTCCCGGGCGAGCGCCTCGGCCTCCGGTTGGCGGCCCTGCTCGTTGAGGGCGTAGATCAGCCCGTTGCGAGCGGCCCCCGCGATGAGTGGCATCGCGGACCCTGCGCCGGAGGCCGCCTGGGCCACAGAGCGGTCGGTGATGAGCGGCGCCGCCTGCTCTGTGCCGCGGGTTGCGATCCGGGCGACGGCCACGCACTCTGCTTCGCATTCGGCGTGCCGGCCGAGGGCGCTCAGGGTGTGGGTGTGGTCCGAGCGCAGTTTCAGGGTCTGCCAGTGTTCGGCGCCGAAGATCCTGTCGAAGACGGGCAGCAGTGCGTCGTATTCGCCGAGGGCCTCGGCGTGGCGGCCCTGGGCACTGGTCGCGGCGGCGGCGATGCTCAGCGCCCGTGGTGCGTAACTGGCGTCGGGCAGCCGGAACGGGGTTGCGGCCGGATACCGCCGATGAGCACAACGCGACGTTCGATGTCGGGTGGGCCCTGGCTGCTCCGCTGCTGGCCCAGTTCACGGGTACGGCGTCCGGCGCCACCGCGGCCGGCACCCTGGGCACGGTCTCCGAAGGCCGGGTCGAGGTCCGCCTGACCCCGCAGGCCCAGACGCAGCTGGACCGGCTCCAGGCGGTGGCGAAGGAGGTCGCTCCGGCGCAGGTGGTGAAGGCGCACAGACCTGCGGTGTCCGCGGCGCCGACCCGTCGGTCACCGCGGCCGGTGGTCCGGTTGTCCGTGCCGATAATCTTGTGCTCGTTTGGGGGCCGAGCGGGGCCGCCCGGTGGTCTGCGGCCACGGGCACGCAGCTAACGCGGCCCGGCGGGCGAGGGAGATATTGAGGCCGATGGGTGATGACACTACGGGTGGGGCGGGCGCCGGATCGCGCACGGTGGGCCACGGCAGGTACATGCTGCGGCAGCTACTGGGCCGGGGCGGGATGGCGACCGTCCATCTCGCCCACGACTCCGTGCTGGAACGCCCGGTGGCGGTCAAGACGCTCCACACCGACCTGGGCCACGAGTCGTCGTTCCGCGAGCGGTTCCGCCGCGAGGCACAGGCGGTGGCGCGGCTGAGCCACACCAACATCGTGGCGGTGTTCGACAGCGGTGAAGACGTCGTTCCGGACGTCGGCCCGGTGCCGTACATCGTCATGGAGTACGTCGAGGGCGCGTCGCTGTCCGCAGTGCTCCGAGAGGAGATCGAGAAGCACGAAGCGATGCCCTGCGACCGTGCTCTGAGGATCACCGCGGATGTGCTCGCGGCGCTGGCCGCCTCCCATGAACAGGGACTGGTCCACAGGGACATCAAGCCCGGCAATGTGATGGTCACCCCGCGCGGGGTGGTGAAGGTGATGGACTTCGGCATCGCCCGCGCGCTGCAGTCCGGGGTGACGTCCATAACGCAGACGGGTGCGGTGGTGGGCACGCCCCAGTACCTTTCGCCGGAGCAGGCGCTGGGCAGGAGCATCGACGCCCGAACCGACCTGTACTCGGTGGGGTGCATGCTGTTCGAACTTCTCACCGGGCGGCCGCCGTTCGACGGGGACACCGCCTTCTCCGTCGCCTACAAACACATCCAGGAGCAGCCGCCAGCGCCGTCCAGCATCAACCAGGCGATCACCCCGGCGGTGGACGCGCTGGTGGCCCGGGCGCTGAGCAAGGAACCGGCGCTCCGCTTCCCTACCGCCGAGGCGATGCGGGATGAGGTGGAGAGGGTGCTCGCCGGCCTGCAGAGCGGCGTGAAGTCGCCGCATGGAGTGGTGTCGGCCCTCACGGGTGTCACACCGGCGAAACACCCGCGGCGCCGACATGTCGCATGTGCCGCCGGCGTGGCCGTGGTCGTCGCGGCCGGTGGAACGGCCGCGGCCCAGCTCTTGCCGGACCACTCTGGGCCCGCCAAGGTTTCGCAGAGCAAGCCGTCCGGAGAGAGAAGCAGCCGGGCATCCGCAGGCTTCACCGCCGCGTCCCCGTGGCGGCTCGTCGTCAGCGACCAGATCGGGGGCCGGGACAATGGCTGCACCGTTACGCTGAACAACACCGAAACAGGTCAGCAGCAGGTATTTGAGAACTACGGCACCAAGTCGTTCCTAGAACACACCTCAGGACCGTTTCGCTGGGCGGCCAACAACTCGGGCTGCCAGGTGGTCCACCGATCCGGAGCGGGAGCGGCGGTGCCACCCTTCACCCGCGAGTACGGCACGGGCGACACCGAAGCCTTCAGCGCGCGGGAGCCGATATCCGTGAGGGTGTTGGACTTCAACGGCACTGGCGACTGCAGGCTTGATCTACGCGACGCTGCGAACGGAGAGGCCGTTGACCTGGGTACAGTTTCCAAAGGCGGCGGCCCGCTCAAGCTCGACCCGAGCGGACACTCCCGGGTCTACCTCGCTGATCTGCAGTGCAGCGTGAAGGTCACCGCTGCCCGCCGCTGAGAGCTGACCGAAGGACGCGCACGGCTCCCTTCGTACGCACGAGAGGCATTACTGCGCTTCACCTGACCCCGGACCGGACCCGCGCGAGTCTGCGGGTGCCCATGAATCACCCAGACGTCGGGGATGGTCATCACCATCGCAGATTTGCGGCTGAGTGGTTCCAGGCTTCCTGTCATGGCGCCGGTGACGACCACTGTCATGTCCTGTCCTCCTACCAGTAGAAGGGGCCCGCAACAGCGGGCCTCTGCTGCGTCGCCCCCGGCCGAACGCCCAGCCGGCCGGCATCGAGCAAGCCGTCACCCACGACCGGCTGGCCTGGCTCACACGGTCGTGACCAGCTGGTTATGGAAAAAGGCCGGTCCAGTCGTGACGATCGAGGCGATGCTCCCGGTCTCCGTGCGCCCCAGCCATACGATGCTCCCTCCTCCGGTCGGGAACGTCACGAGGTCGGCTCCGAGAGTCTCGTCGCTCGCCCGCTCGAACGACTCGCCCAAGGATTCGGTGGCCCGGGATGCGTCCTGCCTGCCCGCCTGGCGGTCGAGCCAGAACTGGCGGAACGGCTCGGTCAGCGACGGCCAGGCCGTGGCGTCGGCGAAACTCCCCATATTTTCCTCCGAGTCGAAGATCGGCCGCTCACCGGGGACGATTCGCTCGATGCTCTCGCCGACGCCGAGGGCCGCCTCCCAGCAGGCCACCGGGGCATCGCTGACGAGGAGGCGGACCGCGACCTCCTCGCGGCCGTCGAACTGCTCGCCGTCGTACTCGTACGGCGCTTCCGTCCAGGAGGCCTGCACCCGGTGAACGCCAGGGGGGATCCGGTCCTTCAGTTCCCGGTCGGCCGGGGTGGGCAACTCCGGGTCGAAGTCATCCGGCCAGGGCGAGGCGACGACGAGCCGGCCGCTCGGCACCCGAATCGGGCTCACCTCCGTCACCTCGACGACGTGCACGGGTCTCGCTGGATCTTCGACGTGCGTGCCCACCTGCGCCCCTGGAGTGAACACCGCCTCCAAGTACCGGCTCTCTTCCGGACCTGCCGCCAGACGCTCATCTGCTGTGTAACCCATGGCCGAACCGTAGAGAGCCCCACTGACAGAGCCCCGAGTCCCGGGACCTGCGGTCCCGCTCTCGGTACACGAGGCGGGTGGGTCGGCATCCCTTGAGCGCAGCCTTCCGCCGTGAGGCCCGGAGCCGTCAGGGGGCCGGGATGATGGTGGTGCGGTCGTGGTGGAGGGTGACGATGCAGGCGCGACCAGTGGCCAGATGTATCGCCGGGTGACCGGTTCCCCCAGCCGCTCGGCTGATCTGGCGTCCGCGGCGGGTTGAAAGGCAGAGCACTCACCCCTCGGGTGCCTCGGTCGCCAGTCCAGGCGGAGCCGGCATCCGACGCAGGGCATCAATCGCGCGATCCGGGGGCTCGCCATGCACCTCGGGGTGAAGGAAGTGGCCGCGTTCCTCCCCGTCCTTGGCCTCCTCCACGGCTGGTGGATTGGCGCGCGCCCAGGTCCGCGTGAACGCCAGTCGCGGGCTGCTCAAGCGGGGGCAGTTGGTAGTGGAGGTCACGGTTGAGGGCGGTGAACCAGACAGGGAGGGTGACGGTCGCCGCGCCCTGGGCATCCAGCGTGACCACGCCGTCGTGGCGGTTTTTGCGTTCAGGTGACTCCACGGCTGAGTGGCTGAGGTAGCGGTTCGCCGGGTCCAGGGGGTGGTCGATCCGGAAGGCGGAGCCAGTCTTGGTGAGGGAACAGGTGATGTCCACATCGCCCCTGAACGCACCGCCGACCGGTTCACCCCAGGCATTCACGGCAATTTTGCCCTGCCCTGGGCGTAAACACCCGTACCCGGCCCGCCGAAGCCCGCCACCCGGGTTCCCGGTGCTTCTCCCTGGACACCGGTGCCCGAGCCGTCAGTTACTGACCTTGTTGGCGTGATGTCGTGGCTGACAAGTGGTGGTTGTCGCGGTAGGCCGGTCACATGAGGTATCCGCAAGGGGGCGGGCTCACC
>NZ_JBSFGB010000088.1:0-13478 GCF_053596375.1 Streptomyces sp. NPDC001709
CCACCCCCAGACCCACCAACCGATGCGCCAGCTGATTCGCCCGCTCATCCAGCTCCCGGTACGACAACTCCCGCCCGGCACACCGCACCGCCACCGCACCCGGAGACCGCAGCGCCTGAGCCGCAAAAGCCGCCTGCACCGATGTGTCGGCCATCGTCACGTTCGACTCAAATGACCGATTCTCGACAAAATCAGCAGCATCTGCAGCATGCATTGCCAATCACCCTCTTTCGGTGTTGAGACCGCGCGAAGTTCAGCTGGACCAGCAACGCCGGTGATCGTTGCGGAATGGAAGGCCCCGGATAGCGCATGATCATTACGGAATGGAAGACTGCAAGATGCGCACACAGCCACTCAACGATTTCATGCCTGCCATTCCGGCATCTCCGCAGCCAGATTAGGCGAGCGGCCGTGGGCGGTCACCCCTCGATCTGGTAGGAAGCATGGATCTCAAGCAGTCCTGAAACGCACTTCGAGTGCGGGCGGTGTCCTTGAATTCGGATCCAGATCCGCTTGAGGACCACTGCGTTTCCCTTGCGGGGCCTACCAGGTTGAGGGATGTTGTTTCCGCCAATGGCTCACTTAGTCTGGCCGTAGAAATCAAGACCATGCCGTCGCGACGAACAGAAGGAGCGAGGCCATGACCAATCCTTTCGAAAACCCCGAGGCAGAATACCTCGTACTGGTCAACGAAGAGAAGCAGTACTCGCTCTGGCCGAAGTTCGCTGAGGTACCGGCCGGCTGGACTACCGTACATGCGAACGACCGCGCATCGTGCATCGAGTACATCAACTCGAACTGGACGGAAATGCGGCCGCATAGCCTCGTACAGCAAATGAACACAACGGCGTGAACCCTGCCCGCCCCCACCAACCTCAGTCCCTGCCCACACAGTCAACCGGGATAGTGAAGTAAATGGCGAATTCAAAGGTGTCCATTTTCGATGAACTCTCCATTGACCATGTCGAGTTTTATGTACAAGACACGGCGGTGGCTGCTGCTCAGTTCATAGACAGCTATGGGTTCGAGATCTACGGAGCTTCCGAACCGGCAGAATCTGCCGAGGTCGTCCGTTCGGTGGCGCTCGGCAAGAATCAGATCCGGCTGGTGCTGACGATGGCGCAGGGTGCTGACCACCCCGCTGCAGCATACGTCGAGCAGCACGGTGACGGGGTGGCCAATATCGCGCTCACGACCTCCAATGCCACGGAGGCATTCACCGAGGCAGTGCGCCGGGGCGCCGCAGCGGTGGCGGAACCGGCCGAGCGGGACGGGTTCATGACGGCCTCGATCAGAGGCTTCGGAGATGTGATTCACACATTCGTACAGCGCCCTGCCAGTAGCGATGCGCGGACGCTTCCGGGCTTCTCATCGGTTCCGGAAACGGGTGCTCGGTTTGACAGTGGCCTGGGCGAGATCGACCACTTCGCCGTCTGTCTCGAGGCTGGGCAGCTCACGCCTACCGTGGAGTTCTACGAGAAGATCCTGGACTTCCAGATGATCTTCGAAGAGCGCATCGTGGTGGGCAGTCAGGCAATGGATTCCAAGGTCGTCCAGAGTCCATCCGGCTCTGTCACGCTTACCTTGATCGAACCCGATACCTCGCTCGAGCCGGGGCAGATAGACAAATTCCTGAAGAATCACGGTGGGGCCGGCGTCCAGCACATCGCTTTCACCGCAGACAACATCGTGGAGTCAGTGGGCCTGCTCAAGTCGCTGGGTGTGTCCTTCCTGAGCACTCCAGATGCCTACTACCGGCTGCTCTCCGTGGATCTGACCAAGCACTCTGTATCCGAACTGCAAGAACTGGATATCTTGGTCGACGAGGACCATGACGGCCAGTTGTTCCAGATCTTCACTGCCTCGGTCCACCCGAACGGCACATTCTTCATGGAGGTCATTGAGCGTCTGGGGGCTCGTACCTTCGGGAGCGGGAACATCAAGGCACTCTACGAAGCGGTCGAACGGCAGCGGGCTGAAGCGGAGGCTGAGAAGTAATGGCCCAGCAGTCCGGGGCACCGGTCGATACAGCGGGAACGCAGCCCGTGTGCCTGAAAGACCTGCAACAGTCGGCCGCCGCGCGGTTGGCGCCGGCGGTGTGGGATTTTATTGCCGGTGGCAGCGGCACAGAATCTACCCTGGACGCCAACCGTGCGGCCCTGGACAGCGTGTCACTCGTGCCAAGGGTGCTGGCAGGCGTCAAGAAGACCGACACCGGTGCGCAGTTCCTGGGCACTTCGGCCGCGCTGCCCCTCGCCGTCGCGCCGATGGCGTACCAGCGTCTGCTGCATCCAGAGGGCGATCTCGCAACCGCGGAAGGCGCTTTGGCGGCGCAGGTGCCCTTTGTGGTCAGCACGATCAGCAGCCATTCGCTGGAGGAGATCGCCAAGGTCGGGGCAACCTTGTGGTTTCAGCTGTACTGGTTGCACGATCGCGGTCGGGTGGTCGAGCTGATTCGCCGCGCCGAGCAAGTCGGTTGCCAGGCATTGATGGTGACCGTGGATGTCCCGATCATGGCCCGTCGGCTACGCGACCTGCGAAACGAGTTCGCGCTTCCCTCCTGGATCCGTAGCGCCAACCTGGAGCCCGACGGCCCTTCCGCGGCGCATTCCCGCCGACCCGGCGAGTCGGCCGTGGCTGCGCACACGAACATTGCCTTCGACTCCACGTTCGGCTGGTCCGACTTGGAATGGCTCCGGGAGCAGACCCGACTTCCCTTGGTGATCAAAGGCATCCTTGATCCCAGGGACGCGGAAGAGGCCGTCCGGCTCGGGGCCGACGCGGTGGTGGTGTCCAACCACGGTGGCCGGCAGTTGGACGGTGCGCTGCCCAGCATCACCGCGCTGCCATGGGTGGTCGAAGCGGTGGGCGGGCAGTGCCAGGTCCTTATGGACAGCGGTGTCCGCAGCGGCACCGACATCCTGCGAGCGCTGGCGCTGGGCGCTGATGGGGTCCTGGTGGGGCGTCCGGTGTTGTGGGGGCTGAGTACGGCTGGGGCGCCGGGAGTTACTCAGGTGCTTTCGCTTTTGCGGACGGAACTTGAGGAAGCCCTCCTCCTGGCCGGCTGCGCCGAGGTAGCTGCCGCACGCACCTTGCGCACGTCTGTTTCCGATATTCGGCATTGTCCGTGAGCACTGATGGACCTCTTTCATTCCCCTGAACAAACTATTTAAGGAGAAGACGTCATGCGTGTCGAAGACGACCACGAGTTCGATGTCGTTGTCGTCGGTGGTGGGCCGGGTGGTTCTACCGTGTCCACCCTGGTGGCTATGCAGGGGTACCGTGTTCTTCTCCTGGAGAAGGAAGAGTTCCCCCGGTACCAGATTGGGGAGTCCCTACTGCCTTCGACGGTGCATGGCATCTGCAGACTCCTCGGTGTCTCGGACGAGTTGGAGAAGGCTGCGTTCATGCCCAAGCGTGGAGGCACCTTCCGATGGGGGAGCAGCCCCGAGCCGTGGACGTTCTCCTTTTCCGTTTCCTCGACCTTCTCGGGCCCGACCTCGCTGGCCTACCAGGTCGAGCGGATGAAGTTCGACCAGATCCTCCTGGACAACGCGCGCGACAAGGGAGTCGAGGTCCGTGAGAAGAGCTCCGTGGTGGATGTCATCGAGGAGGACGGCCGCGTCTGCGGGGTGCTCTACAGTGACGTTGACGGAGTTCGGCACGAGGTGCGCAGCCGCTTCGTCGTGGACGCCTCCGGCAACAAGAGCCGCATTCAGAGCCGGATCGGCGGTACCCGGCACTACTCGGACTTCTTCCAGAACATCGCGCTCTTCGGTTACTTCGAGGGCGGAAAGCGGCTCCATGCCCCCAACTCGGGCAATATTCTGTGCGCCGCCTTCAACTCCGGTTGGTTCTGGTACATTCCGCTCACCGATGAGCTCACCAGCGTCGGCGCGGTCCTGCGACGCGAGGCTCTGGAGCGAGTTCAGGGGGATCGGGAGAAGGCCCTGATGGGCCTGATCGAGGAATGCCCGCTCATCGCGGAATATCTGTCCGAGGCACGTCGGGTGGAGAGCGGGCCCTACGGCGAGATCCGGGTCCGCAAGGACTACTCGTACTGCCAGGACACGTTCTGGCGCCCCGGCATGGTCCTGGTGGGCGATGCGGCATGCTTCATCGATCCGGTCTTCTCCTCCGGCGTACACCTCGCCACCTACAGCGGTCTCCTGGCCGCTCGCTCCATCAACTCGTCGTTGCGCGGAGACTTTGAAGAGAAGAAGTGCTTCGAGGAGTACGAAGCGCGGTACCGGAATGAGTACTCGCTCTTCCACGATTTCCTGGTGGCGTTCTACGACATGCACCAGGACGAGGACTCGTACTTCTGGACCGCCAAGAAGGTCATGAACAGCTCGGCGCCCGGACTCGAGTCGTTTGTCGAACTGGTCGGTGGTGGAGCTTCGCACGAAGGCGGATTGATCAACGCCGCTTCCTACACCGAACAGCGCGAGTCCAAGTTCCGGGAGTTCTCCGAGCTGGCCGACCGGCCCGCAGGCGAGAGTGGAACGGATCGCGATTTGTTTGACTCGACGCTTGTCCAGTCGGTCCTCGAAGAGGGGGCCAAGATCCAGGTCCATGCCGCGCTGGGCGAGGTCGTCGACGACGAAGGCCCGATACGGGAAGGCGGTCTTGTGCCGTCCGCCGACGGAATGCGCTGGGCGGATTTCGGCTACTGAGCTGATCTCGCAGGTGAGCCCTGCGGTGGCCGGTGGCCGCCCAGAAGCTGATGGGGGTAACGATGCTACGAACAATGGCTGTGATCGGCACGGGCCTGATCGGCACATCAATCGGCTTGGCTGTCACTCGGCATGGCGTAACAGTGCATTTGCTCGACAAGGATGAAGTAGCCGCTCGCACGGCCGCCGCGTTGGGCGCGGGAGTGGTAGGCGCTTCGGACGAACCGGTCGACTTGGCAGTGATCGCGGTACCACCGAGCGCAGTTGGCGATGTGCTCGCGGAGATGCAGGCGCGAGGGCTGGCTCGGAGCTACACCGACGTGGCCAGTGTGAAGGCTCAGCTGGCACGAGACATCCAGAAGTTCGTGGATACTCCGTCCAGTTATGTAGGTGGGCACCCTCTTGCCGGCCGTGAGCGATGCGGCCCGCTTGCCGCTCGCGCGGATCTGTTTGAGGACCGGGCCTGGGTCCTGACTCCTTCGGAGACGACGTCCCAGGATGCGGTGAACCGGGTGTTCGAAATGATCGCGCTGTGCGGGGCAGTTCCAGTGATCATGGAGAGTCACGCGCACGACAATGCAGTGGCGTTGACTTCGCATGCTCCTCATCTGGTGGCCAGCCTCATGGCCGCGCGACTTCAACACGGCTCGCAGGAGGCGCTTCGGCTCTCGGGGCAAGGGCTGCGCGACGTGACGCGGATAGCTGTCAGAGATACCGGGCTGTGGAGCGACATCCTGAAAGCCAATGCACCGGCTGTCGCCGGAGTACTCCGGGAACTCAGAGACGATCTGACGACACTGCTGGCGACGCTCGACGACTTGTCCAGTGCACCGCAGGACATGAGGAGCCAGAGCCTGGAGCCGATCGTGGACCTGCTGAACAGGGGTGCTGCCGGACTGGCGGCTATTCAGGGGCGGCAGGCCGCGGACAGGGAAACGCACGTGGAAGTTCTGTTCGCGGAGAGCCCTGGACAGTTGGTGCGTTTGCTGGACGCTCTCAAGCCATTCCGCGTGGAGGCGGAGGACGTGGTGCCGCGGCACTCCACGGAAGAAGGAACCTTCTCCATCACGTTCGCAGTGCCGGCGGCGCGTGCCGGCCAGATCGTCCTGGAGTTGGGCCGAGCCGGTTGGAACGCTGAATCCGTCGACCGGGTCGTCGGCGCGCGGCGGCAGAAAATAGCAAGCGTACTTGCCCCACGAGCCGCGTGAGTTGTATTGGGATTTATGGGGTCCCTGACCCCCGCACGCATCTCGTCGGCCAGTCTCGGCCCGACGCTCACAGCATTGAGACTGCGGATAGAGGATAGATGAATGCACGCACAAAAAGGCTCCATTGCTGACCCTCTTCGCGTGGCCATCATAGGCACGGGAAATATTGGCTGCGACCTGCTGCTCAAGGTCATCGCTTCGCCCCATCTCCGGTGCGACTCGTTCGCCGGCCGACGCACCAGCTCTCCGGGTATAGAACTCGCCGATTCTCGCGGGATCCCAACGACTGCCGGCGGGATCGACGCGGTTGCCGAGTTGGCGGACCGAATCGACGTGGTGTTCGATGCGACGTCGGCCAAGGACGCAGTGCACAACTGGAACATACTCGAAGGCTTGGGCATTCCAGTCATCGACCTCACGCCGTCACATCTCGGTAAGTACTGCGTTCCGGCACTGAACCTTGAGGAGTGCCTCACCGAGCAGAACGTGAGCATGGTGACCTGTGGTGGACAAGCCGCGGTTCCCATCGCGCGCTGCTTCAGCGATGCTTCCGACGGCTTGGGATACCTGGAGATCGCTACAGCCAGCTCATCGGCGAGTGTCGGTCCTGCGACGAGGGCGAACATTGATGAATACGCCTTCACCACTCAGCAGGCCACTCATGAATTCTGCCGGGTAGACACCGCCAAGACCATTCTCATCATCAACCCGGCGGAGCCGGGAATGGTCATGCGGAACACCATCGCAGTCCCGGCTTCCGAAAATGTCGACATGGAAGCGCTGCGCGTTTCTGTCGACAACATGGAGAAGCGGATCAATTCCTATGTCCCGGGCTATCGCGTTGTCGTTCCGCCGATTGCCACCGGTGATCGCATCATGGTGACCATCGAAGTAGAAGGACTCGGTGACTGGTTGCCACGCTACGCCGGAAATCTGGACGTCATCACCTGTGCGGCAGTGGCTGTTGCCGAGGGGCGAGCGGAGGCACGTCGATGAAGACACAAGCCGAGCGGCAGCTGAAAATCTGTGACACGACTTTGCGGGACGGAAATCACGCCGTAGCGCATCAACTGGGTCACACGGACATCGTCGCCTACGCCAAGGCCGCTGAGCTTGCGGGGGCCGACCTCCTCGAGGTCGGGCACGGCAATGGACTTGGCGCCTCGTCCCTCCAAGTCGGACGTGCCGCGCTGAGCGACACGGAGATGCTGACAGCCGCGCGCGCCCAGTTGAAGCAGACACGGCTCGGCGTCCTGTCCATCCCCGGGTTCGCGACGGTCGAACGCGACCTGAAGCCCGCACTGGACTGCGGAGTTGACGAGGTCAGGGTCGGTGCTCACTGCACAGAAGCGGATGTGACCCGCCAGCAGATCACCATGCTCCGTGAGATGGGTGTCACGGTCAAAGGCATGCTGCTGATGAGCCACATGGCGTCGACCAAGACGCTCATCGAGCAGGCACGGCTCATACAGGAGTACGGAGCACACGCGGTCATCCTGATGGACTCGGCAGGTGCGTACACTCCGGCCGCAGTCGAGGAAAAGGTCGGCGCGCTCGTCGAGGAACTCGACATTGAGATCGGCTTCCACGGCCATAACAACCTCGGCCTTTCGGTGATGAACAGCATGGCCGCCGTCAAGGCCGGCGCGACCATCGTGGATGTGACGGCGCGCGGCTTCGGCGCCGGGGCCGGTAACGCCCCGCTCGAACTGGTCGCCGCAAACCTGCACCTGGAACAGATCGAGACCAAGCTCCAGCTGTTCGCGGCACTTGACGCGGCCGATCTCGCGGAATCCACATTCGTCAAGCGCATTCCGACAAACGACAGCGTCACCATTGCGAGCGGCATCGCCGGTGTCTTCTCCGGATTCGCCGCGCCCACCCGCCGCGCCGCGGAGCGCTTCCATGTGGATCCACGGGAAATCCTGATGGAACTGGGCCGTAGGGGCGTCGTCGCCGGCCAGGAAGACGCCATCATCGAAGTGGCGATGGGGCTTGCCCAGAAGAACTCTGTGTACGACGTAATTTGATGATCGTTCAGAACACTGAGGAGCAAAGGTGAACTTGGATTCCGCACGCGAGGTGGGAGCGGATTTTGCGGCGGTCGCCGCACTGCTCCAGATCGGTGCCGAGATCGGCGTGGACCAGGTGCTGGACTCGGGCCGCACGTTCGGTATCGCCGATCTGGCCGAGGCGACAGGTCTTTCCCAGGACAGCCTCAGGGACTACGTGCATGCTCTGTCGGCTGCCGGGCTGGTCGCCGCCGAGGACGGGAACGACCTGTACCGCGCGTCCGACGACTACGCGGACTGGAGGCACGAGGTCGGGTACCTGTCCTGGGCGCTGACCGCCAACAGTCCGTTCGTGCAGAACGCCCGAGCCTTCCTCTCCGACAGCAAGTCCGCCGCTGACACCTATCGCCGTGACGGGCGCCGGGTAGCGGTCAGTTCGCGCTGGATCGGGGATCGGACCTTCTACCCCGCCGTTGTCGAACGGGTCGTGGCCGCCGACGCGAAGCACGTCGTCGACCTCGGTGCGGGCGCGGCCGGTCTGCTCATCGACCTCCTCGTTCAGGACGACCGCCGTTCCGGTGTCGCCCTCGACCTGAGCCCGGCTGCTTGCGCCGCTGCGCGAGAAGCCGCGGGACGAGCCGGCGTGGACGAACGGCTGCAGGTCATCGAGCGGTCGGTCGAGTCTCTGATCACCGACCCCGGTCCGCTCGAAGGGGCGGATGTCATTCAGGCATGCTTCGTGATGCACGACGTCCTGCAGAACGAATCCGTCTTCGAAGACGTGCTGCGCACCTGCCACAAGGCTCTCGCGCCCGGCGGCGTCCTGGCCGTGGTCGACGCGGTCTCGTACGGCCAGGAAGCGCGCGAGCGCAAGTTCAGCGCCCTCTTCACCTACCTGCACTCGAATTTCATGGGAATCAAGCTGCCCACTGCGGACCAATGGGTCGAAAAGTTCCGCAGCGCTGGCTTCTCGAATGTCGATTGCGTGTCACAGATCATGCCGGGTGGTCGGCTGTTCGTGGCGACCAAGTAACTTCCCGAGGTCGAGTCATGCTTCAGGATCCACACGCCGTTCATGAGCAAATAGCCCTGGAACTTTGGAACGCCAAGAACGAGGGCAAGGCGATACCGCCCATCTCCGCTCGGTATCCCGAGTTCACCGCGCTGGATGCCTACGCCATCCAGCGCACATTCCGTACCCTTGAACACAAGAACGGGGCGGTGCATGCCGGATACAAGGTCGGCGCCACGAGCATCGCCATCCAGGAGATGTTCGGCGTCGATCAACCGGATTTCGGGTTTCTGACCGAAGGCATGCTTCTCGCCGACGGCGCCTGCCTCGATCCGGGATGGTTCATCTCACCCAAGGTCGAGGGGGAGATCGCGTTCCGGATCGGCGCCGACCTCTCCGATCCCCGTACGACGGCTGCGGATGTACTGAACGTCACCACCGAGGTCTTCCCGGCCCTGGAGGTGCTCGACAGCCGTATCGAGAACTGGGACATCGCGTGGGTGGACACCGTGGCGGACAACGCCTCGTCGGCAATGGCCGTCTTGGGTGAGGCCGTTCCCTTCGATGGCCGCGACCTCGCCGCCGAGACGATGGTGTTCGAGTCGGGCGATTCCGTTCTGACGGCGAACGGTTCGGCCGTGATGGGGCACCCGGCGGAGTCCGTGGCATGCCTGGTGCGCATATTGGCCTCCTTCGGCACGGGGATCGGTGCCGGCGACTTGGTCCTGGCCGGATCACTGGCCGCAGCGGTGGATCTCGAGGCAGGCGCCACCGTCAGGGCGTCATTCGGGTCCTTGGGATCCGTGTCCCTTTCCACTTTCAGCAATTGAGCTCTTACGTCGCTCTCTCCATGCGACACACGTTCGACCCCAATATCGAAAGAGGGTGATTGGCAATGCGTGCTGCAGATGCAGTTGATTTTATCGAGGATCGGTCATTTGAGTCGAATGTGGCGATGATCGATGAATCGGTGCAGGCGGCTTTTGCGGCTCAGGTGCTGCGGTCCCCGGATGGGGTGGCGGTGCGGTGTGCCGGGCGGGAGTTGTCGTACCGGGAGCTGGATGAGCGGGCGAATCAGCTGGCGCATCGGTTGGTGGGTCTGGGGGTGGGTCCGGAGGCGCCGGTCGCGGTGCTGATGGAACGCTCGGTGGACCTGGTCGTGGCGCTGCTCGCGGTGTTGAAGGCCGGGGCGTTCTACCTGCCGTTGCACAGTGGTTATCCGCTGGAGCGGATGCAGTGGATCATGGACGAGACCTCCGCGCCGGTGCTGCTGACCGATGCCGCGATGCGTGGCCGTGGCGTGCCTGCTGCTCCTGCGGTTGTGGTGGTGGACCAGGACGAGGAGCTGGCCGGGCTGCCGGTCGGTGACCCGGGGGTGGAGAGCCGGCCGGAGCAGCTGGCGTACGTGATGTACACGTCGGGCTCGACCGGGCGTCCCAAGGGGGTGGCGGTCACCCACCGCGACATCCTCGACCTGGTCGTGGACGGCATGTTCGGGCCCGGTGCGCACGATCGGGTGCTGATGGTCGCTCCGTACGCGTTCGATCCTTCGACCTACGAACTGTGGGTGCCGCTGCTGCACGGCGGGCGGACGGTGGTGACGCCTGAAGGTGATCTGAGTGTGGCGACGCTGGCGCGTCTGATCGCTGAGGAGGAGATCACCGGGCTTCAGGTGACGGCGGGTCTGTTCCGGGTGATGGCCGAGGAGGACCCGGGCTGCTTCGTCAACGTGCGCGAGGTGATCACCGGTGGTGATGTGATCTCCCCGACCGCAGTACGCCGGGTGCTGGAACACTGCCCGGACACGGTGGTGCGCTGCGCCTACGGTCCGACCGAGACCACCCTGTTCGCCACCCAGGCGCCCTGGACCGCGGCCGACGTGGTGCCCGCGCCGATACCCGTCGGGCGTCCGCTGGACGGCATGCGCGCCTACATCCTGGACGACACGCTGTCGCTGGTCCCGGCAGGCGTGACCGGGGAGCTTTACCTGGCGGGTGCGGGGCTGGCCCGGGGCTACTTCGGGCGTGCGGATCTGACGGCGGAGCGGTTCGTGGCCGATCCCTTCGGCCCGGCCGGCAGCCGCATGTACCGCACCGGTGACCTGGCCCGCTGGTCCGATGAAGGTCTGCTGGAGTTCGTGGGCCGGGTCGACGACCAGGTCAAGATCCGCGGCTTCCGCATCGAACTCGGCGAGATCGAAGCAGTACTGGGCCGCTTCCCAGGACTGGCGCAGGTCGCCGTCATAGCTCGTGAGGACCAGCCCGGCGACAAACGCCTCGTGGCCTACGTGGTCGCCCAGGCCGGCACCGACACCGTAGACACCGAAGCCCTGCACGCGCATGCGGCCGGCCTGCTGCCGGAGTACATGGTTCCCACCGCCGTCGTGGTGCTCGACCAACTCCCCCTCACCACCAACGGCAAGCTGGACCGGCGCGCTCTGCCCGCCCCGGACATGTCGACGACGGCCGGAGCCGGGCGCGGTCCGCGGACCCCGCGGGAGGAGATCCTGTGCGGCCTGTTCGCCGAGGTCCTGGGCGTGCCCACGGTCGGAATCGACGACAGCTTCTTCGAGTTGGGCGGCCACTCCCTCCTCGCCACCCGCCTGGTCAGCCGGATCAGGGCGATCCTGGGCGTGAAGCTCTCGATTCGCAGCCTCCTCAACACTCCCACCGTGGCCGCTCTGTCGAACCTGGGCCAGGCGGACAGCCAGGAGCAGGACAGCGCACTGGAGCCCGTGCTGAGCCTGCGGCCGGTCGGCAGCCGTTCGCCGTTGTTCTGCGTGCACCCCGGAGGCGGCATGGCCTGGTGCTACGCCGGGCTGCTGCGCTACGTCCCGAAGGAGCACCCGGTGTACGGGCTGCAGGCCCGTGGTCTGGCCGGGGACGAGCCGTTCCCCGCCGATCTGGATGAGTTGGTCGAGGACTACCTCGGCCGAATCCGAGCGATCCAGCCGTCCGGCCCTTACTCCCTCCTGGGCTGGTCCTTCGGCGGCAAGGTCGCCCACACCCTGGCGGCCCGCCTCCAGCAGGAGGGCGAGCAGGTGTCCCTGCTGGCCGTGGTCGATGCCGGCACAGGAGGGCACGCCAGCGCGGACAGCACGCGCAGCCAGCGTGATCTCCTGGAGCTCGCGTTCGACGGAATCGGGGCCTTCTACGCCGAACCCGGTAACGACCCGATCGAGATGCCACGAATCCTTGAAATTCTCGAGTCCCATGGCGGAACACTGGCCAGCCTTGAGGAACGGACCGTTGCCGCTCTCATCGACATCACGGAGAACAACCTCAAGATCAGCCGGGTAACAGCCCCCGAGCATTTCGACGGCGACATGCTCTTCTTCGAAGCGGCCGGGCGGGACGGTGCGTCCACCGGACTTGCGGAGGTCTGGGAACCGTATGTGAGCGGCCAGATCGAAAAGCACGTGATTCCGTTCGAGCACATGCAGATGATGAGTGCGGATGCGCTCGCGGAAATTGCTCCAGTTCTGGCTCGAGCGCTGAAGAAGCAGTTCTGACGAAATGAAGCAGGCAAGGAGCCATTGATGTCCGACAAACCGACGCCCAATAGGTCGAGGCTGCACCGAGGGCGGGTGCTGCGCGTCGAGTGGGTGACCCCGCACATGGCCAGGGTCGTGCTGGGCGGTGAGGGCCTGCAAGGGTTCACCGCCGGTCAGTACACCGATCACTACGTCAAGTTGATCTTCCCTCTGGAGGATGTGCAGTACCCCGAGCCGTTCGACATCTCGGCCATTCGCCGGGACTTCCCCCAGGACCAGTGGCCCAAGACCCGGACGTACACGGTCCGTCGGTGGGATCCGGATGCCGTCGAGCTGTCCGTGGACTTCGTCTATCACGGTGAAAGCGGTCTGGCCGGTCCCTGGGCGGCGAAGGTCAAGCCCGGGGAAGAGATCTACTTCATCGGTCCCGGCGGCGGCTACTCGCCCAGGGCGGAGGCCGATTGGCATCTGCTCATCGGAGACGAGAGCGCCTTGCCCGCGATCGGGGCTTCCCTGGAGGCAATGCCGTCGGGAGCGGTGGCCAAGGTGTTCATCGAGGTCTCCGGTCCGGAAGAGGAACAGAAGATCCAGACACCGGCCGATGCCGAAATCATGTGGCTGCACCGCGGGGAGCGTCAGATCGGCGACTCGCTCCAAGAGGCCGTCTCCACCTTGGACTTCCCGACCGGAACGGTGCATGCCTTTGTCCATGGTGAGGCGCACTTCGTGAAAGCGATTCGGCATCACTTGCGGATCGAACGCGGCCTGACACGCGATCAGCTGTCCATTTCCGGCTACTGGCGACGCGGGGCGGACGAAGACGGCTGGCAGTCCTCGAAGTCCGAGTGGAACCGTGACGTGGAGGACGCGCCCGCGGCGTAGCTGTCGGCCCTTTCCAGGTCGGTCGTTCGAGTCGAATGTGGCGTTGGTCGGCGAATCGGTGCAGGCGGCTTTTGCGGCTCAGGTGGTGCGGTCGCCGGGTGGGGTGCTCTCTCTGTCTCACCGCAGCTATCCAAGAATCCGTTCTCAGGAGAATCGTTGAAAGTCATCAGCAAAGAGAAGGCGACCCAGCCGCAC
>NZ_JBSFGB010000089.1:0-13356 GCF_053596375.1 Streptomyces sp. NPDC001709
CCACGAACACGAGACCAACCACTACGCTCAACACCAGCCCCAACCGGCGGCTGGAGCCAACACATAGAGCCTCCACCGACCCCGGAGCGCTTCAGGGTCACGAACCGCCCACATCCCCCTAACCAAGGCATCCTCAATTGGGTATTGCGGCCCTCTGATTACTCCTGAATGTCAGGCGCTGCACCATTTATTCGAATACCCCGAGATCGTGTTGCCAGCGTGGTAGTCGTGGGTGTCGCTGTAGGCCCAGCAGTCCTTCACTACGCCATTGCTGTAGGTGATGTGCAGGTCGGACTCACTGGTCCAGCTGTCCAGCCCATTAGCATGCACGTAGATTGAGGGCGAGGGGACGAGGTCGTCCTCCGGATTGCGCCAGCGGGCCGCGCCCTCGATGTAGATCTCGCGCCGCCTGATCGCATCGCGCAGCGCGACCAGGACGCACAGCTCGTACGGGATGCCTTGGACCTTGCCCTTGTCATCCACGACGGCCTCGCGACAGTCCTTGCGTACGACGCCGTCCATCGGCACCGCGTCCGCGGCGTCGTAGAAGCGGGTCTTGCCGTCGGCGTCGGCGTACTTCTCCAGCAGCGCGAGCGCGTCCATCACCGGCCGGTAGGCGGTGTTGTTGCAGCGAAAGCCCAGCGTGCGCAGCAGCGGCGGCAGCATCTGCCGGTAGTACGAGCTGTACGAGGAGCGCAGCGTGGTGCGGACCTTGGCCTTGAAGACCTTCTCGTTCGCCTTCGCCTCGGCCACCAAGTCGCGCAGCGTCTTCTCCCCCACCACCGGGTAGAGGGCCATGCGCACGGTCTTGTCGGGCTGGCCGATCGCCGCGTTGGCGAGCCTGAAGAGGATGCCCTCCTTGCCCCGGACCTTCTTCAACTCGGCCGTCAGCTGCCTCTCGACCCGCCGCTCGGCGCGAGCGTTGATCTTCTGCACCAGGACGATCAGCAGATCCCCCAGGGCGTCGGTGATCTCCGACTGCCGGGAGGAGCACAGCGCCGCGAGCAGCGTGATCCGTACGTCCTCGGCGGTGTCGCGGAAGTCCGAGGGGTACATCTTGATCGCCCGCGCCCGTCTACCGGGGCCACAAGACCAGCATCTGGCTGAAGAGCGCCAGGGCCGACGCCGCGCCGAGAGGCCCTCACGAGAGTGGCGCGGGCCGTGCCGCGGGGCCATCAGTCGACGGCTCCGCATCCAGCCGGCGAAGGCAGGACCGCCTCTCCCGTCGTCCCCGCCCCGCTCGGGCCCGGGGAAACGGCGGACAACATGCTCACTAGCAACGCGTTCGCCGGGCTGGCGAAGCTGCTGGAAGCGCTCAGGGTACTCGACACCCGCATCGTGGAATCACTGGCCCAGCCACAAGCGCAGAGCCGCCCAAACGGCTGCAAGAGGTTTGGCTCGCCTGCCCGGACATCACCCGTGCCTGCGACCTCGCCCGCACATCCGCCGATCTCGTCCGTCACTGGCGCGGATACCTTCTTATGCAGTGGATCCGTCAGGCAGAGCAGAGCGCTCGGAAGCCGACACAGGGCTTCGCCGGCCCCCTCCGCCAGGACCTCGACGCCATCACCGCCGACCTCACCCTCCCGAGGAGCTCCGGTGTCGTCGAAGGCCATGTGAACCGGGTTAAGACCCGCCCCGGATCAATCAGGGACTCCAACCGGCCACCACCCGCTCGGCCACCGCGAGGGCGCTTCCGCAGTCCGGACAGGCGGCTCGCCCGAACAGGTAACGGACGCCATAGGCCAGGCCTTCCTGCCCGTCCGCCATTGCCCGCGAGAACAACCTCTACTGCATCCCTTCCAGCTCGTCACTCGCACCGGTTGGAGGGGGGCATCTGCACCTCTCGAAGCGCGTAGTCGTCGCTACAGCAGAAGAAGTCCTCCTGCTGTCGGCGTACTCCGTTGAGTGCTCCACGGAGTACGGAGATACCTGCACCAGGCTCGGCGAGTTGACGGTCAGTGCGGCAGGCCGCCGGCCCCGACCATGCGCAACCAGAAAGAAGGGGTGCCATGGGGCTGTGTCTGTTTCCCGGTGACGGTGACATCGACGGACCGGACGCTTGCTTCTCCCATGGAGGCTTCGCTCAGTTCCGTCACCATCTGGCCCATGCTGAAGGCTTCGACCTGGGCGAGATGATCGGCTTCGGCGGAGAGCGCCCATGGACAGAGGCCTCAACTGAACTGGAACCGTTCCTCAATCATCCAGACGATCACAGCAAGGATCTGTCCCCCCAGGACTGCGCCGCTGTTCGCCCCTGGTTGGAGGCGATCCTCGGGCGGTGGGTGTCGGAACCTCTCGATGCAGGCATGGAGAGACACAAAGAACGTTGATCTTTACCTCGGATGACGGATCTGACGCGGTGGTGGCTCAGGCTGCGTAGTCGCGGTCTCGTTCGATGACAGCGAGCCGGTTCTTGAGACGGCAGCTGGGGCCGTTGATGGAGATGACGCCGCAGTGGTGGAGGAGGCGGTCGGGGATGGCGGTGGCCAGGAGGTCAGAAGTCCCGCGGCTTTGACAGGGAATCCCACTGCCGGCCGGACACTGCACGCGGGGGCGGCCTGTTCCTCCGCACGTCCCCAGAGCATGGGCCAGCGCTGGTTGCCGGCCTTCCTCTGCTGTAACGCGCTCCCCGAGTGCTTCCCGAGCCCGGTGCCAGGCGGTTCAGCGGTGTCGTTGACTTACCGTGGACGCGCTGGCCCGGTCACGTGTGGGAGACGGCATGGGAGCAGATCACCCTTGGGGCAGGGCCGTTGTCGTCGGCAGCAGTTATGCGGGGCTGGTGACTGCACGGGTGCTGGCCGGCTTCTTCGATGAGGTCGTCCTTGTGGAGCGGGACGCTGTGGACGAGGACACCGGTGCGCATCCGGGCGCCCTGCAGGGCCACCACGCGCATGCCATGCTGTCGCGTGGCGGGGAGATCCTGGAGCGGCTGTTTCCGGGGCTGCGTGAGGAGTTGAGACAGGCAGGGGCGCCGGTCTTCGACTACGGGGAGGGCATCGACTTCCTGCTGCCCGCCGGTCCCGCACCCCGCAACCGCACCGGTGTGCGTATCCAGACTTTCACCCGAGACGAGCTGGAGCGCCGGCTGCGCCGCAAAGTGCTCACGCTGCCCGGCGTCACACTGCTGGCGTCCACCCGGTGCACGGGCCTGACCAAGAATCCGTCAGGCCGGGTGAGCGGGGTGACGTGCCAGGTGCGGAGCGCGGACCCTGTCGAGATCACCGCCGATCTCGTCGTCGACGCCTCCGGGCGGTCCAGCGCCCTGACTCGCTGGCTGGGCGCGATGGGCATCACCGTGCCGCCGAAGCGCACGGTGAAGGCGAAAGTCACGTACACATCGATGATCTTCGACCGGCTCGACAAGAGCCACCCCGGCCACCCGGACTTCTATGTTGCCTACCAGATGCTGTTCGCTCCCGGCGTGCCCCGGGCCGGGGACCTGCTCGCCGTGGAGCGCAACCGGTGGACGTGCTCGCTGTTCGCCTTCCAGGACCAGCCGCCGACCGACAACGCGGGCTACCTGGCATTTGCCGAGAGCCTGAACAATCCGCGCCTGGCCCAGCAGATCGGTCGGCGCACCGTCCAGGAGCCCACCCGCCGCTACACCAACGTCGACAACCAGTGGCGGCTCTACCACGCGGTCAAGGAATGGCCGGATCGGCTCGTCGCCGTCGGCGACGCCGTCTGCGTCTTCAACCCCGTCTACGGCCAGGGCCTGACGGTCGCCGCGATGGAGGCGGAAGTGCTGCAGGGCATGCTGGCCCGGCGCAGCGCCTCCGGGCATCTGGACGGTCTCGCCGCCGGATTCCAGAAGAAGGTGGGCCGCCTGGTGTTTGGCCCCTGGACCCTGTCCACCGGCTGCGACCTGATGTGGCACCCGGAAAGTCAGCCGCTCGCGGCGCGTTTCGCGCACTGGTACAACACACGTGTGTTTCACGTGGCGGTGAGGGACGCTGGCGTGTGGTCGAGGTTCGTGCGGGTGGTGAACATGGTCGCCTCCCCTGCCGTGCTGTTCCACCCGGTGGTGGCGTTGAAGGTTCTGACTGCACAGCCAGCCAAGGGCCGGACCCGGAACGCTGTGCCCGCTCCGGAGTCGGCGCGGTCGCGCGGCACGTAGCTGGACCGGCCGCAGCGGTTTCGGCCGGGGCTGGCGGCCACTGTGGCGGTCTTCTCTGGGGCAGTGCGCGCGGCGCGGGTCGTTGCCGGGCTCAGCGCATGGTGCGGAGGTTTCGGTCAGTGGTCGTTGAGGGTGAGCGCGGCGCCGGGACCTCGGCGGCGGGCGTAGGAGGCGATCTCCTTCGTGGCCTGGCCTGCTCGAGGCGTGTAAGGCGGGCGAGCACCTGCAACGGTGTTGCTCACCGCTGCGCCATGAAGGGCCCGGGCGCTGGACAACGGTCCCGGCAAAGGGAACGTCAAAGGGGGTTGGGGTGGGGCGCGGCAGACTGAGGGAGCGGTTTCGGTACTGGTTCGACAGCACGATGGACCGGGGGACGCCGGCACTGATCAGCTGGCTCGCGCTTGCCTCGGTTGTGCTCATCGTGCTGGTCACGGCTCTGGTGATGGCGTTGACCAACACCGAAGCCGAGCACAACGGGGGCTGGCTGGGCGTGGCGTGGATGAGTCTGCTGCGCGCCCTGGACCCGGGCACCATGGGGGCAGACACCGGCGGGCCGGTGTTCCTGGCCCTGATGCTGACAGTGACCGTCGGCGGGATCTTCATCGTCAGTGCGCTGATCGGTGTCCTGACCACTGGCCTGGATCACCGGATCCAGGAGCTGCGCAAGGGCCGGTCACGGCTGATCGAGCGCGGGCACACGATCGTGCTGGGCTGGTCGGACCAGGTCTTCACGGTGATCGCGGAACTGGTCGAGGCGAACCAGAGCGAACGCCGCTCGTGCGTGGTCGTCCTCGCCGCCCAGGACAAGGTCGACATGGACGACGCGATCCGCTCCCGGATCCCCGACACCGGCCACACCCGCGTCATCTGCCGCTCGGGCAACCCTCTGGTGCGGTCGGATCTGGAACTGGTCAGCCCTGACACCGCCAAGTCGATCATGGTGCTGCCCCCGGTCGGCGACGACAACGACATCAATGTCATCAAAGTCCTCCTGCTGCTGAACAGCCGGACCTGGAGCGGCATGCGCCCCACCGTCGTGGCCGCGGTGCAGGATTCGGAGAATGTTGCCGCCGCCCGGCTGGCTGCGGGTGAAAACGCCTTGGTCATCGACGCCGACGACATCACTGTCCGCCTCGTCGCGCAGGCGCACCGGCAGACGGGACTGTCCACCGTCTTCAACGAATTGCTGAGTTTCGTCCGTAACGAGTTCTACATGCGTGACGAGCCCGCTGTCGTCGGGGCGGCCTTCGGTGAGGCCCTTCACGCGTATGACCTCGGAGTCCCTGTCGGTCTGCGCCGAAGCAACGGAAAAGTATTGATCAACCCCGCGATGGACACCGTCATCGGCCCTGGCGACCAGATGCTCCTGGTCGCGGAGGACGATCTGGTGATCCGGCTGGCCCAGACTCCGCCGTCCATCGTCGAATCAGTGATCACTTCGGCCCTCGGCCAGCCACCGAAGCCGGACCGCACTCTTTTGATCGGCACCAACTCCCGTGCGCCGAAGCTCGTCAAACTCCTGGACAGCTTTGTGAAGCCGGGCTCGATTCTGGACATCGCCTCGCCACGGCCACCGGCGCAGGGCCTGCGGGAGGGCCTTGAGAACCTCACGGTGGGTCACAAGCGCTGCGAGCCGACTCGCCGATCATCGCTGGAGGCCCTGGACCTGGGCGGCTACGGGCACGTCGTTGTCCTCGCGGACGATAGCATCAGCCCGGGCCCGGCGGACGACCGGACACTGGTGACGCTGCTCCACCTCCGCGACATCCAAGACCGCCTCGGGTACCCATACTCGATCGTCACCGAGATGAACGACGACGCCAACCGCGAAGTCGCCCAGGTCACCAGGGCAGACGACTTCATCGTCAGCACCAAGGTGATCAGCCTCGTGCTGACACAACTGACGGAGAACCAGCACCTGTACGCCGTTTTCACCGACCTTTTGGATCCCGAGGGCTCGGAGATCTACCTCAAGCCGTCGTCCAACTACCTCGTTCCGGGGGCCGAGGCCAACTTCGCCACTGTGATCGAGGCGGCACGCCGACGAGGAGAGACAGCCATCGGCTACCGCCTGGCACGCCGCAGCGACGAGCCGCCCGAGTACGGGATCTTTCTGAACCCGTCCAGGACAAAGCCGTTGGTACTGACCGAGAAAGACGCGGTCGTCGTACTCGCCGAGCAATCTTGAGACCAGCTGAGCAGCGGCGCAGAATCAGGATCGCAGGGCTCCTGTCCGCACCCGCTGGCCGAGCTGGCGGCGGCGCGGGCGGACGAGATGGACGCCGACACCGTCAACCGGGAGCTGTCCATCACACGCAAGGCGATCGGCTGGTGGCAGCGCCAGGGCTGGATCGAAGGCGATCCGACGGTCGGCATCGAGCGGCGGCCGGCACCGCCGGACCGCACCAAGGCTCTCGCGGAGAACCAGATCGCCGCCCTGTGGAGCCTCGACGTCGGCCTGCGGGAGAAGACGCAGTGGAAGATGCTCTACGAGTCCGCCGCACGGGCCGACGAGGTGCTGTGCCCGAACGTGGAAGACCTCTACCCGCAGGACAAGCGCGGCAGGATCACCGCCAAGGGCAGGGCGACCGAGTGGATCCACTGGCAGTCCGGCACCGCCCAGCTCCTGCCCCGCCTGATCGGCCGGCGTACCCGCGGCCCGCTGTTCCTCACCGACCGCAAGGCGCCAGCAGGAACGCCGACGCTCGGCTTCTGCCCCGAGACCGGCCGGGCCCGGCTCTCCTACCTCCGGGCCGAGGAGATCTTCAAGTGGCGTCGTCGCCCTGGGCCGATTCTGCTCCGATGCCGTCTCGCTGCCATCGGCAGAAATGGTGAGAGATCCATCTTCCACGGCACGGTGACCCCCGCGTCACCAGCACAAGCGTCCCGAGCCCCATGCACACCAGACCCGTGACCAGCAACTTCACGATGCACACCGCTCAATCTGTCTGCCCGTCAGTCAGTGCTGGTGCGTGGCGAGATGGGCGGTGTATTCGGCGCGGGTGATGACGCGGTCGTGATTGGTGTCCATGGCGTCGCACACGGCTGTCCACAGTGCCCGGTAGGCGACCTCGGCGCGGAGGGCGCGGGCAGGGTCGTCGATGGTGTGGATGTGGATGGTGAAGTCTTGCCAGGTGATCACGCCGTCCCGGTCTACGTCCAGTGCCTCGAAGGTGGCATGGGTGTCGTAGGGCGGGGGCTGGGAGCGGCCTTGTGCTGCTTCCTTCGTGTCGGCGCCGGGTGCGGTGGTGCGGGCCGCGGGCCTCCGTGGCCGGGAGGGTGAGGCCGAGTAAGACGAAGACGCCAAGTCCCAGCAGGGCGTGGCGGTGGGTGGTGAGGGGGATGGCGGTCAGGCATCCGGTGGTGACGACGAGGACGGCACAGTTGGGGCGGCGGCCTTGCAGTGCCCACATGGCGGTGAGGGCGAGCGTGAACGTCGCCAGTCCAACCCCCATGGCCAGCGTGTGGAGTCCGGGTAGGCGCGGCCCCCACGTATTCGGGCCCAGACCACGGCCGATGGCGCGCAGCGCGAAGCCGAAGCCGACCATGCCGGCGAGCACGATGAGGTGTAGCCAGTTGGTGTTCGGCGGTGGGTTGCAGCGTCGAGAAGTACAGCCACCACATGGACGTGGCGTTGATGAGTGCCAGGCCGATGAGGATGAGTTGCGGCGCGCCGATGGGCTCGCCGCGCATTGGGCAGCCACCCACCAGCGGCGGATGAACAGGTAGGCGGCCAGCGCCTCACAGTCCAGGCCGGCCAGCCACAGGCCAATTCGGTGGTGTTGCGGCACCTGGGTGGACACTGCGATCAGTACGGCGGTGGCCATGGAGGCGGCCGCGACCAGTAGCGGCCGCCATCCGGCGCCGCGGCCGCGGATGACCCACAGGGTGCAGGCCGAGGCGCTGCGGGCCAGCAGGTAGGCGAGCAGGAACACCAGTACACGCAGGTTGAGGCCCGGCTCCACGAAGGCACGCGGCAGTGCGAGGCCGAGGAACACGAGCCCGACGAGGGCGGATACGTGGCAGGAACGGATGGTGCCCGCATCAGCGTCGGCAGTGTTGGCCGCCCACACGTACGTCATCCAGCAGCCCCACAGCATGGCCAGTACCAGCAGTCCACGCAGCGCGCCCTCCGAGGTCTGGTCGCGCAGCACGAGCACGCCGGTCTGGGCGAAGGCGCACGCCGCCATCACATCGAACATCAGCTTGAAGCCGGACAGCTCGTGATCTCGGTCGGTGAAGCGGACCGCCGGACGCCACCGCCTCACCCGGAGAGTGCCGCGGCTCGGAGCGCGGCGCTCACGCCGGCGCTCCAGGCGCAACACACCGTCCCCGAGCACCCGAACCAGGACGCCGCCCGCCGCGCCGAGATCGCACCATCCCAGCAACCCTTCGCCGTGCTGTTCGGCTGTTCCGACTCCCGGCTGGCCGCCGAGATCATCTTCAATCGCGGTCTGGGTGACCTGTTCGTGGTGCGCACCGCGGGCCACGTCATGGGCCCGGAGGTGCTGGGCAGCATCGAATACGGCGTAGACATCCTCGGCTGCCCGCTGGTCGTGATCCTCGGCCACGACTCGTGCGGCGCGGTCGGCGCGGCGTGCGCCGCGCTGGAGGACGGCATGACACCGGCCGGGTACGTCCGGGACGTCGTGGAGCGGGTGACGCCCAGCGTGCTGGCGGCGCGGGCCGCCGGAAAGGTCGAGCCCGAGGAGATCCTCGCCGAGCACATAAGGCACACCGTCGACCTGCTGCTGGACCGCTCCCGGGTGCTCGCCGAGAAGGTCGCCGCCGGGCAGGCGGCCGTGGTGGGCCTGTGCTACCGCCTGGCCGACGGCAGCGCGCAGCTCGTCGCGGCCCGCGGCCTCGATGTGGCGGTGCCCGCCGCGTCCTGACCGCCACGGCCCTGGCTGCTTGGGGACGCCACCAATCCGATGCTGGTCACGCAGAGGTCCGGGGCCCTGCGGCGCGGCGGAGCCGGTTGGCGATCGCGAGTCCCAGGCCCTCCTCCACGGGCAGGGACGCGACGATGAGGTCGCACCCCTGCTGGTCGAGTTCGCGCAGGAACCCGTACAGCCCGCGCGCATAGGCAGTCGGCGAACCGGGGACCGTCACCACGGCGTGCGCCTTCACTGGAGCGTTGGCGAAGGCGGGGGGAAGGAAGACCCCAACCTGGTGGCCCAACTCCTGCGCGAGCTCCGCTTCGGCGACGACCTTCTCGGGCTCGACGAGGACGACTCGCGCACGCGGCGCGTAGTGCGACGGATGCTGGCCCGGCACGCGGACACGGCTGGTCGAGGGCACCGCCAGCGGGCACCCCAGCACCGCTTCGAGATCCTCGCGCGACACCCCGCCCGGCCGCAGGATGACCGGGGCATCGCCCGTGGCGTCGACGATGGTCGATTCGACGCCGACCTCGCAGGGGCCACCGTCCAGCACGAAATCGACGGCGTCTCCGAGCTCGGCACGGACATGGTCCGCTGTCGTGGGGCTGACCGAGCCGAAGCGGTTGGCGGACGGCGCCGTGACACCGCCGCCGAAGGCCGACAGCAGCGCGAGTGCCACAGGGTGGTCGGGCACGCGCACGGCCACCGTCTCCAGGCCCCCCGTCGCTTCCAGGGGCACCCGACGACCACGCCGCAGGACCAGCGTGAGTGGCCCCGGCCAGAAGCGTTCGGCCAGCAGGCGCGCCATCGCGGGCACGTCCTGGACCCAGTCGTCCAGCTGCTCCGCGCCGCCGACGTGGACGATCAGCGGGTGGGAGGGCGGACGTCCCTTGACCTGGAAGATACGCGCGACGGCGGCGGGGTCCTCGGCGTTGGCGCCCAGTCCGTAGACCGTTTCCGTCGGGAGGGCCACCAGGCCGCCGGCGCGCAGCACACCGGCTGCCTTCTCGATGCCACTGATACTTGCCGTCACCCTCGTAATCCTAGGAGGACATCAGACCGGCGACGGCCATGATCATCTCAGGGCCAACCAGGTTTCACCTGCTACGGCTCTCGGCCAGGTGTTCCTCGCCCGCACCGAGCATCAGATCAGTAGCCCGAGCCCCCGGCATGCTCACGGAAGGACTGCAAGAGATCGACAACGACAGCTAGGACCGAAACGGATGTGCACCGGTCCCCGGATTTGCGTATGCAGTGCGCACCCTCAGCCGACATTGCGCATCAACTCGCGGATCCTAATGCGCTGGTCGTAGCCGCGTACGGACGGGCCGTGGGACCGGGCAGGGTGATCCTGTCCGGCCCCGCTGTCGTCGGGCCAGCCGTCCTGCTGGGCGGGCCTTCCAGCCGTTGGGCGGGAGCCATGGAACGCCCTAGGCGGCGAGTTGGTCACGCTTCCAGCCGTCGGCGGGCGTGCGAGCGGTTTCGAGAAGCCGACGCAGCCGATCCAGCATGAGCTCGACTCCCGCACGGCAGTGCCGGGGAACTCAGCCGAACGGCAGCCGTTGCACAAAGGCGCGAGCCGTCGCCCGCGGCTCCACCCGCTTGAACCGGCCCGCGATCCGGGCCATGGCCTGGTCGAACATCGCACGCCAACGGGCGGCATCTATGCTGTTGTCCGCGGCCACAGCACGATCTTCAGGGGTCCACGCAACCCTTGATGATCACGCGGTTGCCGATCCAGAAATACCGGGTGTGACAGGCTGCTTCAGCCAGTGGGATCCGCGCAGGACGAGGCTCGGGATCGACCGCCCATGCGTACATACCGTCAGCGGCCCGACGCCCGGATGTTCAGCCCATGGCTCCGGCCCGGGGACGGCGTGACGGACTCGTCCGACGATGTCTCTCCCGGCCTGCGGCTGCGTGGCGATCGAGACCAACAGGGGGTTGGGAATGGGCGAGGATCCACTCATCACGGCGGTGCGGAGCGGGGACGAGAACGCGGTCAGAATACTGCTCGAGGACGGGGCGGATCCCGACGTCTTCGACGAGCAGGGCACCCCCGCACTCTGCCTGGCCATCTCAGCGTTCAACTCGACGATCGCCAGCTACCTGGTGGAAGGCGGCGCGGATCCGGACCGCCGGCTGCCCGACGGGACCACTCCCCTCTTGCGGGCCGTCGACAGCGGTTCCATCGGTCTCGTCTTCGGCCTGCTCGGTGACGCGGCGGTGATCAGCGAGGCCACCCGCGCGGAACTGCTGGCACGCGCCCGGCAGTGGCACGAGATGGGCCCGGTCGCCATGCTCCGGGAGCGGACCGGCACCTCGGACGAGGTCGAGCGGGTTCGCATCCGGGACAGGGAATGGTTCACCGAGTACCACGAGCTCCGGTTCGGCGGAATGACCGTCCTCGACGGCCACACAGGGATCCTCACCCTCCTCGAGAAACACTTCGGACTGCACCTGGGCTTTGACGAATTGGCGGCCCGCGCGTGCGCACTCGAGTACCCGGACTGGGAGCACGCCGTCTGGTCGGAGATCGTCAGAACCCTTGCCCGGAGACAGGACGACGAGACCTGGGAGGCTGCGGCGGTACTGCGGGGCCATCCCGATCCCCTGCATCGCCGCTTCGGCGCGGAGGTCCTGGTCTGCCTCCACCTCGAGGCTGAGCTGACGAACGTCCCGAGTCCGTTCGAACAGCGCACGCTCGAGCTCCTCCTCGACTGGGCAAAGGAGGAGGCACACCCGGACGTCCTGGCCGAGACCCTGGCCGGCCTGAGCCACCATGAGGACCCGAGGATCGAGCCGCTGGGGCTCTCATTCCTTGCCCACGCTGCCCCACAGGTCCGTGTTGTGGTGCCTTCGACCCTGAGAATCGTGAACTCGGAGAGGTCCGGGCGGAAGACGTTCACCTCCGAGGGGCTGAACGTCCTGCTCACACTGGCCCGGGACACCGACTCCTCCGTTCGCCAAGTCGCCGGCTACGAGCTCGCGTACAGCCTGAATCCGGAACCCGCCATCGGGGACACCCTGGCCGATCTGCTCGATGACGAGGACCAGCAGACCCGGATCTGGGCCGTCTACGGACTGGCCGAGCGAGACGATCCGCGCTGTATCGATGGCGCAGACCGGGTGGGACCCGTCGACGAGTACGAGTCATGGTCCTGGATACTCCGTGCGCCCTCACGGTACGAGCAGCGCCAAAGGGAGCGGGAAGCTCCGGCCACGACCGAGTAGCGAATGCTCGCCTCTGCATCCCATCGTGAGCCGGCTGTGGACATCAGGGCCGACTCCGTACTGCCCACCCGGTACATGATGTGGCTGGCCATCTGGTCCCGACACCGCCACACCGGACACCTCAATCCCCGAACCCACCACCGAAGCACTCAGCCATAAACGACCAACACAAGATCACGAAATCGCACTGAAGTGCTAGAGCCCATCGTTTGGTTCATTTAGTAGTTGTACAAGGATGCTGGCTGGAGTGACGATCGCGGTGCCCATCGTGGTGTACACGGTGGCTCGGAGGACTTCCCCCAAGGGACGCGGACTCTGGGGCGTCCGTTCCTCCTCGGGGATCCAGGTCCCGCTGCCGCCGTCCCATTCCGAGGAGGCGATGGTCAGGAGCGGGACCGCCTCGGTGCCGCACTCGGGGCAGGGGCGGGGCACGGGGTCGGTGGGGATCCAGCGGGTCCAGCCTCCGGTCTTCCAGCCGGGAGCGTGGCAGAGATTGTTCAGGTAGAGCTCGCCCGGATCGTATGCGTACGTGTGGTACCGCGCAGGGTCGATCGTCTCCCAGCGACTCATGTCGTCCAGCTGGTCCCGAAGCTCCTTGCTCAGCTCCAAGGGGTTGGGGAATTCGGTGACCTGCTCCGGTGAGAGCAGGCTCGGCTCCGGGAGGTAGTACTCGGACTGGACGATGGGCGGCTCGGGCGGTGCGTCGAGGACGTCGGTGCCGGTAGCGGAGGAGCGCCAGAAGAGCGCGGGCTTCGGGTGGGCCATCTCGTGGTCGAAGGGGCACCACAGGACCTGGAGGAGGTCCGCGTCTGGCGGGCAGGGGAAGGGGATGTCGCGCGCGTAGAGCTGGGCGACGGGGAGGAGCGGGATCGGGCCGTCGAACCACGGCGACCCACCTTGATCCGCTCCCATGTTGCCAGTTCCTCGGGGGTCCACTCGGGTGCCTGAGGGTCATGGCGCAGCCGCTCGGCCGCTGCGGCGCGGTCGCGGCGAAGAAGCCGGATGTCGTTTGGGGAGAGGATGTCTAAAGATCTTTAACGGCTGAGGTTACGGCGGTTGAAGGTCGAGCCCGGTCTTGCCGATGAGACCCTCGATCAGGCTGGGGCGGTACTGCATCCG
>NZ_JBSFGB010000090.1:0-13066 GCF_053596375.1 Streptomyces sp. NPDC001709
TCCGAGTAGTCCTTCATCGCCATCGGCGGTCTTCTCGCTTCCTCCGGACCAAGCAGATCCAGTATCAGCGTGTCCACCACTCAGGGGGAGGCCCCAGAAACCCTCGGTATCCGTCTCGCCACCCCCGACGAATTCGCCGCTCTCGTTGCCGACCACCTCAACTGATCTACTCACCAAGGGGCGTTGCCCAGGTCACAACGGCAGCACGGCCGGAACAGCCAAGGCGGTTGACTGTTCATTCATTTTTGTCTGACGAGTGGCGGTGGACCGCAATTCGACCTTTGTCCTGGATGCCGGGTTCACTGAAAGTGATGAAAGTCAAGCTGATGACGCGGTAGAAATGCAGGTCAGTGAGTGTGCTCCCCGCGCGTGCGGGGATGGTCCCGGCAAGGCACAGCAGGTGGACACCCGGGTTGAGCGCTCCCCGCGCGTGCGGGGATGGTCCCCCGATGCGCCATAACGGCCGCACCCCGATCAAGTGCTCCCCGCGCCCGCGGGGATGGTCCCTGGAATGATCTGATTCCGTTCGGCGCTTCGGCGTGCTCCCTCGCCCGCGGCGATGGTCCTGCACCCGGACCCATAGGGGTTGTCAACGGGCTTCTGCTCCCTGCGCCCGCGGGGGTCCCCCGATGGCAGGCATGGGCCGGTCCTAGCGGACCTCTCCGCACCCGCGGGGATGGTCCCGGGACCGTCATGCCGCCGCCCGGAGCCGGTGAGTGCACCCCGCGCATGCGGGGATGGTCTCAACGAGTTGGCCGCGCGGCCCGCTGACCATACGACTGGCATCCCTCCCTCGCACGTCATCGCATCCGTTGATACTCGATGCTCGTCTCGCTGCGAGGAGTTGCCGAGGGCCACCGTCGGTGGATTGTCGTACCAGGGCGATAACTTGCCGCTGTGGCAGACATCTACGAACTTTCCATCGCTCTGAACCTGCGTGAGGCTCTCACGGATGAGGAGCTTGCTGAGCTTCGGTGGCATCTTGGATTGGGCCCCAAGCCGAAGAATCTCCGCATCGTGCCCGTGTTCCCGGTCGTGGAGGAGAACGGTCACGGCGAACCCGTCATGGTGGACGACCCGGTGCCTCTGTTGGGCCAGCACGCTGAGGCATGGAAGATCGGCGGAGCGCTCGTCTCGGTGCTGCAACGCTCTGAAGACGGCCACACATGGGTCCTGACGGTTCGGCAGGAGATCCATCCCGACGAATTCGACCGCACTGGTGAACTGCTCAGCTGGCTGGCCACGAAAGCGGATGACCGGCACCGCGCTTCCACCGGAACGGTCCGCCTGGGCTGGACCAGGTTCTGCGAGTTGGACCAGTTCGAGCCCTTGGTGGTCCGAGACGGCGAGGTCGTTTGGCCCTAGACTCCTCTGGAGCTCAGCAATTGTGCTCCTCGCGCCTGTGAGGATGGTCGCGCCTTCATGTAGCGGACGAACAGGTGGTCGGTCTGCTCCCCGCGCCCGCGGGGACGGCCCCTCCTGTGAGCCCGGGGTAAATGTGAGTGCGTCGTGCTCCCCGCGTGTGCGGGGATGGTCCCGACAACCTGTTGGGCCCGAGGCATGCCATCGCGTGCTCCCCGCGTGTGCGGGGATGGCCCCTGGAACACTATGGTCGCCGGGTTCTCGACGTCGCGCTCCCCGCGCCTGCGGGGATGGTCCCGCGGACGCGATCCCCCGCGACCTGGAGCCGGGGTGCTCCCCGCGCCCGCGGGGATGGTCCCTCGCCCAGGTGCCTATTCCGGTCGAGGACGACGTGCTCCCCGCGCCCGCGGGGATGGTGCCGCGGTGATGGTGCCCGTGAACCCGGTCTCGAAGCTGCTTCCCGCGCCCGCGGGGATGGTCCCCGCGCCCTTTGTTCTGGGCCGGTGGGCGGTCCATGCACCCCCCGCGCGTGCGGAGATGGTCCCGTGCTCGAGGTCGCGCGGCGCATCCGGCCGAAGTGCTCCCCGCGCGTGCAGGGATGGTCCCCAGGGGTCCACTGCCGTGAGCTGGATGCCGTAGTGCTCCCCGCGCGTGCGGGGATGGTTCCCTGCGTCAGATCCTGCGCAACGGCGCCTCCGGGTGCTCCCCGCGCCTGCGGGGATGATCCCACCAAGGTCGCATTCGTGACCTCCATCGCGAAGTCCTCCCCGCACCGGCGGGGACGGGGATGGTCCCCCTTACGCGGTGCGGCGCGCGATCATGAACACCTGCTCCCCGCGCCTGCGGGAATGGTCCGGGCACTGATCTGCTGTCGTACGTGGTCTATAACTGCTCCCCGCGTGTGCGGGGATGGTCCCGCCTGACTTCGTTGAGACGCCTGGGCCAGTGGCTTGATCGGTCCGCGCGTCTTGATCGCTTCCGAGCCTGCTGGCTAGGTTGGCTGGCATGGCTGACCCCAGATGCCTCGCCTGGCCACCTGCCTCGATCAAGACCGAGCGGCTCGTACTCCGCGAGTCCGAGGCCCGGGACCGCGAGGCGGTCATCGAGCTGAACGCCTCGCCAGAGGTGAACACCTACCTTGGTGGCCCTCGACCGCGCGCCGAGCTCGAACGCACGGTGCCCGAGGTGCCCGGGCAGCGCCGTGGCTGGTTCGTGGTCGAGCGCGACGGAGCAATGATCGGCACGGTCCAGCTCAAACCGCACGCCCCCGAGCGTCCGAGTAACCCCCGTCTGGAAGCCGGGGAGACGGAACTCGGCTACTTGTTCCTACCGGAGGCATGGGGACGCGGGTACGCCACCGAGGCGTGCACAGCGGCACTCGACTGGTTTGCCGGCGCGCTGCCCGGTGAGCCGGTGGTGCTGTACACCCAGATCGCCAACGCCAGCTCGATGCGCCTCGCGGCGAAGCTGGGGTTCACCGAGCTGGAACGGTTCGAGGCGTGGGGTGCCGAGCAGTGGTTCGGTGTGTGGTCTTCGCTCACGCCGTCCGATTGATCGGCTCTGCGGTCGACGATCGCACAGGTTTCCCCGGCTTCCCGTCAGGCGCCCTCACTGGCGTGTTCGGCGACGTGTCCGACGACGCACTACCGGCACCCGCAGGGATTGGTCTCGTGCGGATCGGGGGCAGCACGTCCGGTTGCTCCTGGCGTGTGGGCTGAAAGTGATGAAACGCGGGCTGACGGCGCGGTATGAATGCAGGTCAGCCAGTGTGCTCCCCGCGTGTGCGGGATGGTCCCCAGCGACCACGGTTACGCCCCGTCCACGGACACGCCGCGTGCCATGGAAGGTGCCGCGGCCGCGCGCCGGCGGGTCGCGTGCAGTTCACCCAGGAGCTGACGGAGGAGAAACTCGGCGGTACGGCGGCCCGCAGCGTCCGCAGCCCCGTCGGCAGCCTCCTCAGCGGACCGGCCCCGGTGCCGAAGACACGCCTCATACGCGGCGTCGGCCTCCGCCACTACCTCTTGCGACCCGAGCAGCCGACGCAACGCGGCCGCGCGCCGCTCGTCCCGGATCTGCTGTGCCACCTGCGGCGCGGTGAACGCGGCCCAAGCCAGGTCGGCGTCCGGACCGCAGGCCCGCTTGCATGCCAACGTCAGCAGGGCGCGGGTGTCTGTCTCGCACTGATGGGTGAGTTCGGCAACCGCGACCGCGTCCGACGGGTCTGCACGCACGGCGACCGCCAGGTCGACCGCCTCCTGCACAAACTCATCGGTACGCCGCCGGTAGGAACACTCCGGGCACAAGCCTGCGGATTCGGGAAGCCCACAGTCCACACACGGCGCCTGCCTGCGGGCCAGCTCCGCCTCCTCCTCAAGGGCACGGCGCCGCACGATCGCCTGCTGACGCTGCTCAACTTCACGCTCTGCCTGGGCCCGGCGGACCTGCGCCCGCTGCTCCTCGAGGACGGTCTCCTCGCGCAGAAGTCGCTCGGCCTGTGCCCGGCGCCCGGCCGGATCACGGTACGGCATCTCGGTCACCCGGGCGGCGACCTGGGTGCGCAGCGCGCGCCGTGTGCGCACGATGGTTCCGCACGTCGGGCAGTCAGCGCCGGTGTCCAGGCGGATACCGTCGTCGCACCTCAGGTCCGGGCAGACAGGGCGCTGGACCAGGCCCCGACCGAGCAACCAGCCCATCGGATCGCGTACATGGGCCACGCCCCCGATTTCCTCCAGACGGTCGGTCAGCCGGGCCGCGAGCACCCGCGGTGCTGCCTTCGGGTCCACGATCCCGGACAGAGTCCCAAGGGCCCGCTCAGCAGCGCGAACTGCGAGGGCCTGCTGACCGCCGCGGAGCTGGCTCCACAGGTAGGCCACCGGAGCCAAAGCGACCCGCAAACGAAGATCGTCAAGGTCAGCCACCCGCTGCTGTTGTCGCCGTCCATGAGCACCATCCACGACCGTCAGCCGCGAACGGCTTCCCGAGCCCTCCGTCGGCGATGCCCCATCTGCACAATCTCCTCGGTTTTCCCCGCGAAGCGGGCCATCCTTACCGTCGACCAGGCGCAGCCCGTCGACTGCTGTAACTCCCAGAGCGTGGTCCTCGCGCGCGCCCGCGGGCTCCGGCCGACTGCCTTGCCTCCCACGGCTTTCGCCGGAAAACCCATGACAGACAGCAAGGGAAGAGACCGGACTGGCCATAGGAGAGTGATCAGTGTGAAAGGTTGCCGCAAAGTCGGGGTCTGCCGTATCAGCCTCATCGGGCACAGTGGCACCGCTGACCTGCGGATCTACCTCCGAATCGGAGATTTCACTACCCCCTACTGCTACGTCGGGGTCTGAAAAATCGGGCTCCAGGGGCCTCAGGTGCACCTTCCGCGTTTCGGCGATCCCATCCCGGCCGTGCGCAGCTGCGACCGCCGGCACCACCAGCCGCGTACGGTGATGCAGCCCGGACGCCGTATGCACCCGCACTCGCACCACCAGGTTGCGAGACTCCAACCGCTCCAGGACCCGCTCCCCGGTCGACGCCTTGCAGCCCAGCAGCCGGGCCACCGTCGCCGCCGCGCGGCCGCGCTTGGCATCCACCGTGCCTCCGCACTGACGCACCCGGCCGTCCTCCCGGACCTTCAGCGCCAGCAGCAGCAGCGCCAGCCGGTCCGTCGCCGCACCCCGGCCCACACGTGACCCGAGCAGCCCCGCCGGAGTCACCCGGCCGTCCCGGTGCACCCAACCCGGCGCCATCACGGCCTCCAACAGCCGTAGCAGCGTGGCCAGTTCCTTCTTCTCCAGCGCCAGCGGATGGCCGACCACACCGTGTGCCGCCCACAACGGCAGTACACGGCACCGCAACCCGTTGTCCTGCCCGAACTCCCCCGGCAGCGTTTCCACGGAGACCACCCGGGACCGGCGCAGCCTGGATACCACGGTCGAGGCGACGTAGGACGCTGACAACCCCAGCCACCGGCCCAACTCGGACGTACGGATCTCCACCTCACCCGTCTCTGACGGCGTCCGTCCCGCCAGCACGATCACAGCCAGGCGAACCGCATCCGGCGCACACTCAAGCCCGGGGGCATCCAGAAGCGCGCGCACCGCACCACGCAACCGGGCCTGGGCATCCCGGCCCAGCGCCAGCGGGTGTGCCGGACCACGCTCCGGCATCGGACCCGCCTGTGCCGGAACCGACCGCAGTCGACGACGCCGCGGAGCGTCGACGATGGACGTGTCGACGAACTCCGACAGCGAGGCGGCCTCCACCTCCACCGCGCTCAACGGCCCACTCCGGCCGATCCACCGGAAACGATGATCCGTCGGCCGTCACCCGATCGGCCTGCGGACAGAGTCCAGCGGGCGCCGACGGGACTGTGGAGAGCCAAGGGCTGGAACGGCGCGAGGCAGTGTCCCGCCACGCGAAACGCGCAGCGGTCCGGCCACATAGCATGAATTACCGGACTTATCGGGCTGTGAAATCGGTCAAGGCGGGATTTCACAGGCCCACACATGGGGATGAAACGGGCGTATCCGGGCTGGCGCAAGCCCAAAAGGTCGTGCAGAATGACGACGTCCTCCTTTTCTGAAGGTGGTCGTGACGAAGCCCCTCTCGGGGGTGCTTCGGGTTCTGGGAGAACCGAGTTCGAACCGCTCGCAGCCGGCGGCAACCGGGGCGGGCAGCTCCTCCAAGAGGCGGCAACCTCACGGAGAGCAGATGGGCTCAGGTCCTGGTGACGGCAATCACCGGTGACCGAGGCCCGGGGCGGCCAGAAGTCCTGCTGAGCAGGCGCCGCCCCCGGGAGACCTACGTCATAACCGCCCCCTCAACGACAGGGGTGCGGGACGTCTGAGACAACACAAGCACCCCGCCGAAGGGCCAGCCCGCGCTGACGCGCTGCTGGCACCACGGCGGGGTGCTGTGTGACTGGGGCAGGGTACGGGTACGCTGATGCATGTCGATCACCTTGACTCTGCTGAAGGGGTGGTCGGCTGGCCGAGGACCCCCACTACAAGGTCCGTGGCCCGCCCCCTCGACTTGCTGAAGGTCGTGGGGGCCATTTTTGTATTGATCAAGCTCGGAGACACGATACTCCCCCGGATCGGGGATCCGTGCGTCGGGGACTTACGTGTCGCAACGCCCCGAGTTTGCTGCCGGTCTGTCAAGTACAGCACTCCCTCCCAGGGTGAAGAACCTCCAGGCGGAGAAACGCCCTGGTGAGTCAGCAAGTTCCCTGGATTCCAACAGAATTTGATCCTGGATCAAAGGGCTTTGCATATCCCATTCTGCGAATCCCGCGGGACCCGGGCAGTTACCTGCCCGTGGGTCCCGCCAGGCGGGCCGCAAGCTCTGTGCCGTCCTCGCCTACGATGATCGCCCCGACCAAGAAAGCACCGGAGGTCGGTGGGCATAGCGCGGCCAGATCGATCGCGCGCTGCATCCAGCGCAGGTCCTGATCCCGGTCGGGGGTGTACATCAGGCGGTGCGCTCCTTGGGGGCGTAGCGAATAAACACAACGTCATCGATCGCGCGGACTTCGAGCACCTTCATTCGGGCAGTGGACCCGCCCGGGTAGTCGGCGGCGCCCAGGAATCGGGCTGCCTCCGGCTGCCCGACCAGCAAGGGGGCAATGGCGAGGTGGACTTCATCGGCGAGGTCCGCGGCCATCAGCTGGGTGTGGATGGTGCCGCCGCCTTCCACCATGAGCCGACCGACGCCGCGGCGCCCAAGCTCATCGAGGACCAGGTCCCAGTCGAGGTCTGGGCCGACGCTGACGACATCGGCCAGCCCGTCCAGCGTGGTGCGCACCTTCTCCGCCGCACTGTCCACGGTGACCACCAGCTTTTCGCCGCCGTGGTGCCAAAAATTCAGGTTGGCGTCCAGGTCGCCGGACTTGGTGACGGTGACCTTCAGCGGGTACTCCGGCTTGCCCTCCGCGACGCGCTTCGCTCGTCGAGTCTCGCTGTTGACGAGCAGGCGGGGGTTGTCCTTCCGCATTGTGGTCGCGCCGATGAGGATGGCGTCGCAGGAGGCACGCACTTCATCAACGCGATCGAAGTCTTCCGCGTTGGACAGCCGCAGTCGCTCGGGGCTGGCATCGTCCAGATAACCATCGACGCTCATCGCGGCGGAAAGAAGGACGTAGGGGCGTGTGGTCATCAGTTTCGTGATCCGTTTCTCGTCAGGCTTCGTGCGGGAGGACGGCGTCGAATGCCGCGCGGAACTCGGCTACTTCAGGTTGTCGCTGCCACGGGTGGAGGGCTTGGTCCAGGCGAGAGAGCTCCTTGAAGATCCGGCCCGAGCCGGTGTCTTCCGCTACCGTGAGGGCCTGGAGCCCGACTGCGGCCGCCTGCTCCGGAACGCCGGCACCGGCATGAGCAACCGCTGCGCGAGCTAGGTACACCCCTCTGTCGCGGTGGTATCCCTCGGGTAGCGCTGTGATCGCCGCCATGAAGATGTCTGCGGCTTGATCGTGCTTGCCCAGCACCTCCAGGCTCTGCGCGCGATGCACCTCCACGTACTGGGAGTTCAGCCACACACCCCAGGGGGTTGGATCGCCGGCGACACGATCGAGGGAGCCGTGGACATCGTCGATTGCACGCTGGCTTTCCGATGCGTCACCGCGCAGCGCGTGCCCGTAGGACTCGTACGTTCGGGCGACCGTCGCGAGGCGTGACCGCGGTCGCGCCAGCCGCTGGGCGGCCTCAGCCAGATCGACCACGTCCACCAGGTCGCGTGTCTCGCCAGCGAGCTGCGCCTTGCGGGCCATGACATACGAGGTCAGGTCACCGTCGCCGACCGTGTGGCTCCAGTCGAACGCCCGGTCCAGCCAGTACCTTGCGCTGTTGAAGTCGCCTAGGTCCTGGTAGAGCCACGACGCGAATTCCGCGTACTGGGTCTGGAGCTCCATGAGGTCGTGCCGGTCGGTGCCTTTGGCTTCCCGGCGCAGTTCTTTGATGACCTCGATGTGATCACGGACTGCCTTGATGGCCTGTGCGGGCCCGAGCAAGTTGTCGCTGTCGATCAGCAGTCGGCGCATGCGCTTCAGATGCTCAACTGGCGTCCCGCCGTACGCGGCCGCAGATCGCGCACGCCGAACGAGCCCCGGCACGGAGCTTGAGTCCGCGGCCGCCGGAGTGCCCACGCCGAATGCAGCCGCCGCCCCGATGCCCACCCCGCCTCGCAGCAGGTCGCGTCGATCGAGCGCCACAAAAACCACCGTTCCATCCCGTAGACGAGCGGGGACGCAGATCCCCGCATCGTCCGACGTTGCCTGCTCGGACAGGACGCTGACCAGGTCCGAAGGCGTTTTGGAAACATGAGGCGCCGGATTGGACACATGGACACGTGGGGTGGACACACCGCGAACCTCGGCATCAGCCCTCTCCCAGTCCCGCAAGATCGCACCGCACACGTTCAGTGCGCGGTCACATGCCGCGGCAATCTGACGAGACGGGGGCTGCTTTCCCCGCTCCAGTTTCGACAGGTAGGAGCGGGTGACGTGGACCCGTTGGCCGAGCTTCTCCAGAGACAGCCCGCGCTCCTCACGGGTACGCCGTAACTCGGCGCCCCAGCGGTGCCATGGCGACTCCTCCGGCGTCAGTTCGGCCGGCCTCTGTCCCACAGTCGCTCCCCTCGGATGTGTCTTATGTAGCCAGCTCGGGATGGCTACATGGCAACCGTAGAGGTCAGCGGTCATCGCGCCTACACCTGGAGTGACGGCTCTCCCAGCCGTGAACAACAACTCCCGCTTCAGGAGGGCGAGATGACCGAGGCTCAGCACACCCACGGCGCCGCGCACTGCGTGGCCGACGCACACGGCCGAACCATCGACCTCACTCCTACCGGGCCGACGTCGACACACGGCTGCCCCTGTACGAGACCTGCTGCAGGAACCCAGCCGCGTGGTCGACCCGGTGCCGTGGTCATACGCGTCGCCGTGATTCTGACCGTCGGCCTGGTTGCTTCGGTGCTGCTCGTGGTGATCCGCGACATAGTCACCACCGTGGCCAGCACCAGCGTTACTGGCCTGATCCTGCGAGCCCTGCTGACGTCGGCCGGCGAACGAGAGCGGTGAGCGCAGTGACCAGCCCGCGACGTCGACCGCGCCTGGCGCGGGTTTGCCGCCCACTTTCGGCAGGTGTCGGCAGGTCAGCTTCACGCGTCGAACTCGTAGTCCAAGACGTACGCCGCCGAGTCCATGGTCATCTCGTTGATCTCCACCGCTCGCCCCTCGGAGTCGAACGCTGTACGGGCCAGCTTGATGACGGACCTGTCTGTAGGGATGGCCAGCCGGGCCGCTTCTTCCGCGGAGGGCATCCGTACGCGGACCTCTTCGCGGAAGCGAGTCGGTGCATGACCAAGGTCGGCCAGGCGGGCGTAGATGCCGCCAGGGCCGGTGTCGGCCTGCGTGATCGGCGAGCCTGCCACAAGCGACTGGGGGAGGTAGGACTCCGCGACCATGACCGGGCGTCCCTCCATGACGTACCGCCGGCTGCGGACGCAGACGGTCTCGCCGGGCGCCAGCTCGAACACGTCGCTGATGTGTTTCGGCGGGGCCGCGTCCTCCTGCACCGTGATCTGGTCGACGTCTGGAGCGCGGCGGTCATCGGCGGACCAAATCGTTTTCCCGCTGCCCCACTGCCCGCGGGCCAGCCGGGGAATACCCCGGCGCCTGATCGGGCGGAACGACTCAACGAACCAACCGGATCCCTTGCGGGACCCGACAAGGCCTTCGCTGCGCAGCACTCCGAGTGCCTGGCGCATCGTCAGGGGCGCCACGCCGAAGTCGGCAGCCAGGGTGTTCTCGCCCGGGAGACGGTCACCGGGCTGGTAGTCGCCGCGTTCGAGCGCACCCCTCAGTTCTGCGGCAATCCGCAGGTACTTGGGCTGGCTGGCTTGGCCCTCGCGGCTCATCTGGCTCCCTGTGGTCGGTTCTCTATAGAGCTGATCGTACGGCCCGACGGTCGAAGTAGGTGGAGGTGGGCCTCGCCAATTTGACTCGTCTCTCTAATGAGTGCTTGACCTCTATAAAGAGATTTGCTGTACTGGGGACACTGCGAGGTCACGAAAAGTGAATCGCTGATCACCCCGTGCTGCCCTACTCGACTCACCGCTCTGAACCACCAGGTCAGACCTTGCGAGAGGACCACTCCATGAACGTCACCCGCCGCCCCGCCACCGAGCGCTTTGACTCCGAGACGCTCGGGCTGCTGGACGAGTTGGACGTCGAGC
The DNA here is from genome assembly GCF_053596375.1 of Streptomyces sp. NPDC001709. Lineage (NCBI taxonomy): Bacteria > Bacillati > Actinomycetota > Actinomycetes > Kitasatosporales > Streptomycetaceae > Streptomyces > Streptomyces sp. NPDC001709. The sequence goes on from NZ_JBSFGB010000090.1 coordinate 10,585, forward strand.
TCCCGGAGTTCGGCGACGTCGACCTGGACGTCGTGTTCGGGACGCCGCTGGAGATGTACGAGTCCGTGACCCCGGGCGAGCTGGCCCGCTTCGACGCTGCGGCTGGCGCGCGGGGCGGCCGCACCAAGGCCCAGGACGAGGTCGGTTTCGAGTTCGCGGCGCGCAGGGACGCGGCGCGGGACATCGTCGCGGCCGACGCGTCGATCACCGAGCGAGTCCGCGAGCGGCTGCTGGAGGCTCTGGAGCCGACGATTGCCGGCTGGATCCGCGAGGAGCTGATGGGCGCGGCCCGGTCCGTCGGCACGCAGATGCTCCGCCCGATCCCCACCGCCGCCGCTCCGGTCCCGCTCGCGGCCTGAACACCTCCCCGCCGGGTCTTCGGACCCGGCTCCCCCACCCGGAACCGCCTGCTGGCGGCGCCGGATGAGGGAGCCGGACCCACGGTTCTCTACCAAGCACCACCACAAAACAGCAGGAGTCACTGCCCTTCGGGGTGGCGGCAATGGGGTTGTAGCCCGCGCTCCCCCGGCCGAGGCGCCTGTACCGAATATCGAGCACCACAGATCCACTTCGAACAGCGCTGCTGCGCTGTCTGTCCGTCAGGACCACGCTGCCGCAAGGCCGGCCCTGGCGCGGCGGAGAGAGCAGCACTCGCTCCATTCGACAGAAGGAGATTGTGATGGCGAGGAACCGCAAGCGTCCCGGTCGGGTCCGGACCGAGCGCAACAACCGCCGCGAGGCGCTCAAGCTCAGCACCGTCGCCCCGGAGGACTTCAACGTCCGACCTGGCGAGACGATGTCGATCGCGTGCCCGGACTGCCGGACCTGGCGTCGGATCATGGGGACCTACGACCTCAAGATTCGCGAGCACTGCATCAGTGACAAGGTCGCCGAAGGCCAGAAGCACGAACGCTGCCCCGGCAGTAACCAGGTCGTCATCGTCGACATCGACGTCCGGCGCTGGGAGGCCCGGCAGAACCGGCTGCTGCGCGACGCGATGCCGCAGGAGAACCGGCGCGCCGACCGGCAGTTCTACAAGCCGCTCCCGGCCCCGGCCGCGCCGGTCTCCCGGATCAAGGCGGAGGTCACGCTGGAGACGGCTCGCCAGTCCTACCTCGCCCACCGAAAGGGCTGCACGCGGTGTGTCGGCGGTCAGCACTGCACGGACGGCGGCATCCTGGCCCGCCGCTACGTCCTTGCGCTCAACCAGGAGCCCGCGCGCCGCGAGGCCCGCGAGGAGTTGGAGCGCCAGGAGCGGCACGCTGCGCGGAAGCAGTCGGCGCCGGCCGTCCGCAAGGCGCAGTGGGCCAAGCACGGCGGCAAGGCGGTGGAGGCGGCGAATAACCGCTGTGCGGAGCGCGCGCCGGGGTCGGTCTCCGAGTTCCGAGGCCCGCAGCTCCCGCTGGCACCGCAGGACGTGGAGGCGCACGACCGGCGCCAGGCCGAACCGGGCAAGCAGTACGCGCGGAAGGCTCTGGTGACGTCGGCCGCCTGACCCGCACACCGTGACGGTCGACCACGGCCCCGGCCGCCCCGTCATGCGGGGCGGCCGGGGCCGTGGCTGCTCGTACGAGCATGCCCTAACAGCACGACAGCCCCGGTGACTTGAGACCCTCCGGGGCTGTCCAGGACCTGACTGGAGGACCTGATGCCCACCAGCATCGCACGGAACGACGGCGACTCCGACCCGATCATGGACGAGGCCCTGCGCCGCGTCCGGCAGGGGAAGTGATCGGGATGGACTGGCGACACAACGCGGTCTGCCGCGAAGAGGACCCCGACCTGTTCTTCCCCATCGGCAACACTGGCCCGGCACTTTTGCAGACCGAGGAGGCCAAGGCCGTCTGCCGCCGCTGCCCGGTCATCGAGCAGTGCCTCCAGTGGGCGCTTGAGTCCGGTCAGGACTTTGGCGTCTGGGGCGGTCTGTCCGAGGACGAACGCCGCGCGATGAAGCGGCGTGCCGCTCGCCGCCGGCTCCAGGCGAGGAAGGCGGAGTCGTGATGACGGACGCCGACCAGCAGCGGATGGAAGAGGAACTCCGCCGGGTCAACGAGCAGTCGGAGAAGAGTCTTCCGATCAAGACTGGCCGTGGCTGACGACCTGTACGGCCGCTACATGGCGGCCGCCCAGGCGTACCGCGAGCACGAGCAGCACTGCACTAGCTGCTTCTCGGCTGTGCGGTGCGAGCCCGGGCGGCGCCTGTACGAATCGGTCAGCCGACTTCAGGACGCTTACCTCGCCAAACAGCGGCGACGCTGACCCGCGGTGCGGGAGGGGGATCCAACTTCCTTCCCGTACTGCGCTGTTCGACCAGGCCGGTCGCCCGCAGGACGGGCGGCCGGCCTTCCGCACGCCTCCAGCCCGGGAGACCATCTCGGGCTTCCCCTGTAGGAGTCTCAATGACGAAGTCAAGCCGCCTGCGTGACCGGTGGGGCGGGGGTGAAGATCCTTCCGTCACGCAGCAGTGCCCACAGAACGCCGA
>NZ_JBSFGB010000091.1:0-13004 GCF_053596375.1 Streptomyces sp. NPDC001709
GAGGGAGATATGCCCCCGCCAGCCAGCGGCACAGAGCCGTCCTACAGCGCCAGCCCCGTCACCAGCCCAAACACTTTTTCAGGGGCAAGTAGCTAGGTGGTTCGCATTCGGATCCGCCACCGCGCGGGCCCCACACGCGGGGCACGCAGCATTCCGTGCACGCCCTCGAGGTTGTCCCGCAACTGGTGGGGCAGTTGTGCGTTGGCTGGCATGTGGATCTCAGCGGATGATCCGAAGTGGATCGAGCCGTTCTCCGGGCTGACCGCGTCGCAGTTCACCAGGCTGGTCGCGTTGGTGCCGCGTCGCGGTGGTGACGTTCAGCGCGGCCGTCCCTGGCGGCTGCCGCTGGAGAACCGGGTGTTGCTGGTGGCGACGTACTGGCGCACGAACCTGACGTTGCGGCAGGTGGAGCTGCATGATCCATTCCGTCACGTGATCACCGGCAGGTTGGCCGGCACCTTCGAACAAGGGGACGCGGTATCGATACAGCAACCCCCACACGAGGGAGTGAGCGCGTGTTGTCGCATATCCACGGACAGCGTTACGGCAATGCCTATCAATAAGGCGAACAGGGGGGTGCCAGACGAGGCGACGCCGGACAACCAGTACCAGCACACGACAGAGTCCCAGCCGAAGGCACGTCGGCCTGCTACGTCGCATTCGGGATGGACGCCTGCAGCAAACCGGGCCTCGTCGACGGGACTGGGCCCACATCGCTACAGCCCTGGGCGCTGTTGCCGCGGGTGCCGGGCTCATCTTCACTGCGATCAGCACGTACGTGGGCGTCCTTGTCGCCCAAGACCAACTCGAACAGTCTCGGCAGAGCAGTGAAGAACAAATCCGCAGTCAAGCCACGCATATCGTGATGTGGGATAGGCATGGAGAGAATGCACACAAAGAAACCATCGTTGCAAACTGGTCCAATCTTCCCGTCACCGAGATATATGCGTATCTGCTGACGAACCGAGATGGAGTGAAGCCGCTCGCGCTCCCCGATCTTCCGCCTTGCTCGCAGTTGAACCTGGATATGGAGAGACTCACTCGAGACCATGACCCGCATAACGAAGGCGGCGTCTTCGTAGACACCATTGTCGTGTTCTCGTTCGAAGATAGCGGCGGCAGAAGATGGGCACGCACGTGGAGTGGTGCTCTGACAGCGAGACCAGATCGCGAAGTCGTCAAGGACGAGGCCGACGAAGACATTGGACCCACATACCCCGAGTATCGATGGGTGGGGCCTGAGCCGAGGATCGAACCTGCCAAACCGTGCGGCTCAGGTGCATAGACCAGGCTTGCTAGAGGTTGTCCTGTATGGGGTGTGAGTCATCCGGAGCAGGCCAGGTTGTGGAGCCGGGCCATGCCGAGCATGGCCTGGTGAACGCCGTTGCCCTAGAGTCGGCAGTCCCGCGGGATCCTCTAGTTCTTCAACCGCGACAGGGCGTGTTCCACCCGGGCTCGCGCCCGGCGGTGGACGGCATTCTCCGCTTCCTGCTGTGGGCTCGAGAGGCCGCACGCGCGGCGCTACCGTCGGTGTTGCTCGATCGCGTCGGCGGCCGCCAGCGCGAAACCCGCCACGTTGCGCGGGCAGCGCCAGCCGGATCCCGGGGTGAGATCCCCGCCCTTCGCGTCGAGGTCCTCCCACGTGTAGTCGGAGCCCCCGGCCAGCAGCGACAACAGCATCTCGAAGGACTCCAGGTGCGTGCTCAGGTCGTCGTCGCACGGATGACCCGCGTGATGGCACGCGGCCTGCACGACGGCAAGGTCCGAGGCGGCGGCCGACAGCGCTGCCACCACCCGCCGCGCCACCTCGGGATCCGCGTCGTACATCGCATGGCCGTGCGTCCAGGCCAGGCCCAGCGTGTAGAACGCCGTCACATCCGGATCACGCGGCCGGGCAGCCCGCGCCCCGTCGAGCCGCTCCACACAGTCCATGAGGGTCGCGTCGTGCTCCCCGAGGAAGTACCCCTGCCATATCGACTCCCAGTCGTTGATCAACTCGTCCGCATCAGCAATCATGATCACTGAAGACGTCCGGCAGGAAGCTCCGGTTCCGGGCAAGGCCGAATGGGGCTGGGGAAACTCAGCAGGTCGGTCTCTCGCAGCGGCATGAAGCATGGGGAGACGACACCCTCCAAGCGAGGATGACCCGTCGGCGGTGTTCTTCGCCACGGTGCGCTGGGAGCAACCCCCGTGTGCGCGGGGACGATGCCTACCGGCTCCAGTGTCTTGGCCAGGCCGGTGCCGTCCCCGAGTCGGCGGGATCGGCGCAGCGTCCGCCGTTGCCGCGGGCGGCTCGCGTACGGACTCCTCACTTCGCGAACCTCGTGAGCTGATCCGCGCGTGGGTGGCCCCGCTGCACCAGGTGCTAGCGCAGCCCTCGGGATCGCGCTGCAGACCGAGTCACGTCGTTTCTTTCACGTCCCTGGGAACTTCTCTGACGGCGACGCGGAGATACACGCCGACCTGTCGGTATACCTGCGGTTCTCCCGGGTCGATACACCTGGTGAGCCCGCCGTACGGCGACTCAGGATGGGCTCGGCCAGAAGTCTCGCCATCCCGCAAAGGGTCTGGCCGTGCTGGGTGAAAAGTTCGTCACGCGAGTCGAAGTGGCCGAGGTCCGCCAGGACGTAGGTCGAGAGATCGCACGTGGCACCGGCGGTCGGGCAGAGTGTCGCGCCGTCCCAGTCGATCGCTGTCCTGGACAACGCCTCGAACAGCGTCTCCGCGCCGGCGTTGGTGAAGCCACCACCGCTGCCCTCGCCCAGCTCGCTGAGATCGCCGAAGAGCTCCGAGACTGTCAACCACGGCGCGCTGACGTGTTCGGTCGGTGGCAGCCCGTCAAGGCGGAACTCTGGCCATGCGAGCACGACTTGGTGCGGGACGATCCGATGGAAGTGAGGGAAGCGCGGGTACCAGAACCTCCCGTCCACCAGCAAACCACGCACTCGCGTGGCCACCCCGGATGCCCGCGCTACGGATTCCAGTATCGCCAGCCGTTGACTGCACGAGCCGCGGCGGCGCCGAAGCACCTCCGACACGGGCCGCTCGTCCTGGACCGAGTACACCGGCTGCACCAATTCGGCAATCCATCGGTGAGCCTGGCGTAGAGCCGCTATGTGGTGGGCGGGACTTGAGGTGCCGCCCGAGTCCGCCGGGATGTCGATCCGTCGGAGCAACGAGGAAACGTTCGGATGCTGCCAGTCGAGAATCCGCGTCGGGGCCGTGCTCCCCGCAACGGTTCCCCTGTCGGCCATGCGCCTTCGGACATGGCCTCGCGGCGTGAGAAGCGAGCTCGTCATGACCGCGATCCTCTCGTCCAGCACCCTCCAGGTGGTAAGACTCATTGTGACAGCAAATTTGAACGCGTTCAACTGTGCGGCCGCAGGTGGTGCAGGTGCCGATTGTGTTGCGACTGCACGAAACCAGGCGCGTACCCCCATGGCCGCACGCTCACCGACGACGACATTGGCCTGGTCAGTACGGTCGGGTCGTCCGGTCCAGGCGGACGACGACGATGGCGATGTCGTCGGCGGCGCCGCTGGCGAGGTTGAGGCGGGCGAGGAGGGCGTCTGCGAGGTGTTCCGCGCCGAACTCGGTGCAGGTGGCGAGCGTCGAGGTCAGGCGGTTCAGGCCGGCGTCGATGTCCTCGTCGCGGCGTTCGATCAGGCCGTCGGTGTAGAGGATGAGGGTGTCGCCGGGAGTGTAGGTCGCGTTGGCCTGGGGGCGGGGGACGTGTTCGGGGCGGGCGCCCAGCGGCGGGTCGGTGGCCTGGTCGAGTAGCTCGCAGGAGCCGTCCGGGTGCAGGAGGACGGGTGGGGGGTGGCCGGCGCTGCTGTAGATGAGCAGTTGGCTGTGGCGGTCGACGAGGACCTGGACGGCGGTGGCGGCCAGTGCTCCCTCGACCGAGCGGGCGTACAGCCCCAGGACCTCCAGTGCCTGGGCGGGGCCGTGGACGGTGCGGGTGGCGGCGCTCAGCGCGCTGCGGAGCCGGCCCATGACGGTGGCGGCCGTGAGCCCGTGGCCGACCACGTCGCCGACCGCGACGGTGAAGCGGCCCGCGGGCAGGTCGACAGCGTCGTACCAGTCGCCGCACACGTTCAGCGATCCCGTGGCGGGCAGGTAGCGCACGGCGATATTCGGGTGCCGGGCCAGGTCGGGGGAGTGGAGCATGGCTTCTTGGAGGGCGACGGCGATGCGCCGTTCCCGGGCGTGGGCCTGCCGCAGTTCCTCGTTCAGCTGCTGCAGTTGCCGCGCCCGGGCGTACAACTCGGCTTCCATGGCCGCTTCCCGGCCGGGGCTGACCGACGGCAGGTGCGCCGTGCGGCGGGCGCGGACGACATCGGTCATGTCCTCGGACCGGTGGATGATCCAGGCGACCTTTCCGTCCGGGCCGAGGACGGGCACGTTGATCGCGGTCCACCACCGCTCCTTGAACGCCTCGGGGTTGCCGGGAACCGGGATGTCGTACTTCTGCAACGCCATGTGATCTGTCTGGCGGGAGGACAGGACGCGGTGCAGTGAGGCTTTCAGCGTCGCCACCCCGCCGGCCTCCGGGTCGTCGGGGTTGTCCGGGAAGGCGTCGAAGAGGTACTGCCCGAGCAGCTCGGCCTGGCTCCGTCCGGTCACCTCGCAGAAGGCCGGGTTGGCGTCGGCGATCACCAGGTCCGTGCTGAGCACCACGCACGGGCTCGGAAGGGCGGCGAACACCCCTGTGTAGTCGATCTTCGGTGTCACAGCGTTTCCTGCCAGTCGCTCGCTCTTCAATCTACGAAAGGTCCAGCTCCCGCGCCCGCCGAGCGCGCTCGTGGGCAGCGGGTGGCAGCGGCGTACGGTCATCGGGCGTACGTCGTGAGCGGGACCCGCCTGGTTGGTTGTGACGACGTCGTCGGGAGGGGCTTACGCATGGCCAGGAGGCCGTCGCCCGTGGACCCGGCCGCGCGTGTCTGCTGGGCCGGTCGTAGTCTGCGGCCATGACAGAGATCCAGGCCGCAACCCCGCGTGAAGCCTTCGAGCTACTACTGGCCGGTAATAAGCGATTCGTCGCAGGTGCCCCGGAGCACCCGAACCAGGACGCCATCCGCCGCACCGAGGTCGCTCCGTCCCAGCGCCCGTTCGCGGTGCTGTTCGGGTGCTCCGACTCCCGCCTGGCCGCCGAGATCATCTTCGATCGCGGTCTGGGCGATCTCTTCGTGGTGCGCACCGCCGGCCACGTCATGGGCCCGGAAGTGATCGGCAGCATCGAGTACGGCGTCGACGTGCTGGACTGCCCACTGGTCGTGGTCCTGGGCCATGACTCGTGCGGGGCGGTCGGCGCGGCGTGCGCCGCGCTGGAGGACGGTATGGCGCCGGCCGGCTACGTCCGGGACGTCGTCGAGCGAGTGACTCCCAGCGTGCTGGCGGCGAGGGCCGCCGGACGCGTGAGCGCCGAAGAGATCCTCGCGGAGCACATAAGGCACACCGTCGACCTGCTGCTGGACCGCTCCCGCCTCCTGGCCGAGCGGGTCGCCGCCGGGCAGGCCGTTGTGGTGGGCCTGTGCTACAGCCTGGCCGACGGGACCGCACGCCTCGTCGCGGCCCGTGGCCTGGACACGCCCGTCGCCTCGGCTCTGTAAGGACCGGAGGCAGGGTCCTGCGGACCGGACACGAGGTAGCCCACCGGGGCGGTACATCCGGTGGGCGACCCGGCAAGCACACGGAGCGGCGTCGGTGCCGGTCACGCGGAGGTCCGGGGTCCCGCGGCGCGGCGAAGCCGGTCGGCGATTGCGCGAGGAAAGTCGCCCACCGGTGCCCCAGCTCCTGCGCGAGCCGCGCTTCGGCGACGACCTTCTCGGGCTCGACAAGAGCTTCGCGGACGCCAGAGCGATCAAGGCTCACGCCGGTGCCGCACTTGTGACACAGGCATCGGGCCGAAGCCGCGTCGTCGTGGCCAGGAGCGTGAAGAACCAGCGGCTGGCCGCCGTCTACATGTGGACCGTCGCCTCGATCCGCTCGCCGGATGAACCATGGTCAGCCGGTTCGCCTGACGGGCCCCTCTTTGCGCGCCCCGGCCGCGTGCTGGTGAGCGCAGCACGATTATGGAGTCGACCGACACGGCCCAGGCTGGGTACTCATCGGCGTCGGCCGGGGTCATCAGCGCGGTGAACACCCGCTCCCAGGTGCCGTCGACGGCCCACATCCGCAGCCGGATGTAGGTCCGGTCCGGGAGCAACGGCTCGATCCGCGTCCATTGCACCTCGGTTAACGGCACGCCCGGACCAACGACCAACCGATCCAACGAAACTGCCCGGATCGCCCTGGGCGTTGCGATAGAAAGCGGTCTGCCCGGCACGCTGGTTCCATGGTCACCCGCGGCGATCTCGCCCCGGAGGTCTTGGGTCATGCCCTGCTGCGCCCGCGGCTGCACACCGGCGTGCTGGACTCGCTCAGCGACGATGAACTGGCCGTCATCGACCGTCGGCGAGACAGAGGGCGATCGAGCGCGGCATCAGGAAGCGGAAGAACCGCGAGGCCGCCGCCGTCACGCCCTAGCCCTGCCTCTGACGTTGGCTGAATTGAGTGTGTCTGCGCCGGCCTGCGCTCGTAGAGCTGCGGACGTCCCCCGGTGATCAGGGCCGCAGGTCGAAGGGCCGGCTCAGGGTCAGAAGTCGGGGTACGTCTGTCCCCATACGCTGACGCCGGGGTCGCTGATCATGGCGTGGGCCTTGTAGCCGGCGTCGCTGATCATGCCGGTCCAGGAGTGGGTGCCGTCCGTGTCGTCCTGGCTGTAGATCGACCCGTCCGATCGCTCCACCCTGATGGTGTCTCCGACCTGCCGGGTCCACGACTCGGCCCAGACAGACCTGCAGGAGGGGCTGTAGTAGAGGTACACCACGTCCCCCTGCTCGTTCTTGGCGCTGTGCACCGCGTACCCGTCGCCGGTGCAGTAGGTCTTGTAGGGGTTGAGGTGGTTGCAGCTGGAGGCGTAGCAGGAGATGCGTGCCGCCTCGGCTGTTCCCGTGCTGGCGATCGTTCCACCTGCTGCGATGGCTACACACGCCAAGGCAGAAGCGATCCGTCGCATGCGCATGGACGTCTTCCTTCCAGTCGCGGTACATGGCTGGGGGGCGCTCGCGATACCGAGGTTCTGGTCCCCGGTGCGGCCCACCCCCTGAACTCGCAACCCTTGAACGGACAGCGACTGATGCCGCTCCATTCGTTCCTGGGCGTGACGCCTGGCGTCAGCATGAGCGTGCTGGATGAGTAGGGCACGTTTCTACCGGCGTTGAGCAGTTGGAGACGTCTCGGGACGTCTCAGGTCGTGGCTTGCAAAGACGCGGTCGGGGGACGTTTTCCCGGGAAGCCGACGGGTGCTTGCGGCTCGGGCTGGATTCCGGAATGACCGGAATCCAGCGCACGAAAGTGGGCAGTCAGGCGAACGCACGTCGAGAGTGGCCGAACGAGTAGAGACTGAGGGCAGGCCCTGGTTGTGCGGGCGTTCCGCACATCGAGGAGGATCCGCGTGCTGACGGGGAGGCGTGGTGAGATGGAAGGCGCTGCCTGAGTCGCTTGATCCACATGCGCGGCAGCTTGTGGTGGAGTTACGGCGACTGAAGGATCACAGCGGGCTGAGCCTGAAGTCCCTCCAAGCGAAGACGCCTTTCAGTAGGTCCTCGTGGGAGCGCTATCTCAGTGGGAACGCGCTGCCTCCTCAGGCCGCTGTCGAAGCGCTGGCCAGGATGGTTGGTGCGGACACCGCGCCGTTACTGGCCTTGCGGGACGCCGCCGAGAGAACCTGGACCACTGCTGCGGTGACGTCAGCGGAGAGTGGTCCGGCAGCGCAGGAGCCGGATTCGGAGCCGAAGATCCGGGTAGCGGCACTATCCGCTGCCGCGGGTGCGCTGCTGCTTTCCGCGATCACCTCGGTTTTACTGATCACCGATCCCTGGCGTGAGCAAACCCCTGAGACTGGCGTGGCAGGCGTCGGCCAGTACACGTGCACGTACACCCGGGATGGCGACCAGTTGTTCGCCGGGAACAGCACCACCACGTCCCGGCTGGTCATGCGGAACACGACCGGCCCCGACGCCGCGGAAGTGCAGTGCCTGCTTCTGCGCCACAAGCTGTCACCCGGTGACGTCGACGGCTATTTCGGCGAACGCACGGAGGCAGAGGTCAAACGGTTGCAGCGTCAGGACCACGTACCTGCCGACGGGATAGTCGGCGAGCAGACTTGGGCGTTACTGCGCCATGTGGAATAGACGACGATGAGGAAAGAGGGACCGGGGGAATGGCGTACTCTGCGGCTCGCTGGCGAAGGCTGCCCCAGGATCTGCCCGCTGCCTGTTCCCGTCTCGTCACTGACCTGCGCAACCTGAAAGACGGCAGCCGCTTGACCCTCACCGAACTGGCGCAAGCGACAGCCATCAGCAAGTCGTCCTGGGAGCGGTACCTCAATGGCAAGCAGTTCCCACCCCGGCATGCCGTCCAGGCCCTGTGCAAGGCGGCACATCAGACAGAGGACGAACTCCTGGCGCAGTGGGCACTGGCGGACGTGGCCTGGAGCGGACGCGGGCACACGATGTCTCCCGGCTCTGACCAGACATCCCCACCCAGTTCCGGCATCGACACCGCCGTACTCGACAGCCCGCCCACCGTACAACCCGTCAGCCGCGCACGCGGAGTGCTGCTTGCAGCATCCGCTGTGATCGACAGGCGTCCTGCCAGCACAGCGGTCGGGGTGCTCCTGCTGTGTACGGCGATGGTGGCGCCCGCCGTTGTCATCCACGCGTCCCGCACCACCACCTCCCGGACGGCCACCCGCCCGCCCATATGCCAGCTGCGCTCGTGTGAAGGTCGTAACCCGCGTACGACGGCGTGTGAGGATCCCACCACCACGGCTTCCCACACGGCAGCCGACGGCACCCGGCTCGAAATCCGCCTCAGCCCGAGCTGCCAGGCCGGATGGATCCGCGCCTGGCCCACGCACCCTGGCTTCCGCATCGAGATCACCGGCCCCGACGCGCGCCCCCAGAGCGCCGTTGAAGCGGTACGGCCGACCGACAATGAAGTGACGACGACCATGATCGCCGCCCCTCACCCCTCGAAGCTGCGCGCGTGCTACTACCCCTCTCTCGGGCATCCCGGAAGGGAGTGCTTCAACAGCACCGGCTGACCAGGGTGTGATCGGGCACCGCGACCTTCCCCGTCACCAGCCGCCTTGCGGAAATGCATTGCCGTGACACCAGCGGCTCTGACATCGAACGCGACTGGGTGGAGCCGCCCTGCCGCTGGCCGAGCACGGATTCCGCGGTCACCGAGCGGCAGCGCCGTCCGGGGCGGACGCCCGGTCCGTGCGGCGGAACGCGGTCCGGTAGGCGTTCGGGCGGTGGCCGGTGTGGCGGGCGAAGAGGGCGGCGAAGGTGCCGGGGTCCTGGTAGCCGACGGCCACGGCGATGGCGGCCACGGTGCGGTCGGTGGTCTCCAGAAGATGGCGGGCGCGGTTGACCCGGGAGGTCTGCAGATGGGCCAGCGGGCTGCGTCCGGTCTCGTCGGCGAAGCGGCGCAGCAGCGTGCGGGTGCTGACCCGGAACGCGTCCGCGAGCGTGGCGAGGTCGTACCGCTCGGCAAGGTTCTGGTCGAGCCACCGCATGACCTGCTGCGAGAACTCCCGGCCGGGCTGCGGGAGGAGCCGCCCGTCGACGTACGGGGTCTGTGAGGTCCGCGCGTCGTCGACGAGCGCCAACCGCGCGGTGGTGCGGGCCACCCGGTCACCGTTGTGTCGGCGGATCAGGTCCAGCGCGAAGTCGTACATGGCGCTGAAGGCGGCCGTGGTCGTCACCCCCGTGTCGGTGACGACCAGGTGCTCGGGCCGCACGTCGGCGGCCGGGTAGCGCCTGGCCAGTTCCCCGGCGTGCAGCCAGGAGGTGGTGGTCCGGCGCCGGTCGAGGAGCCCCGCCTCGGCGAGCAGGAACGCGCCGACGCAGAGGGAGACGACGGCGGTGCCGGCGGCGGCCTGCGCCCGGATCGCCGCGATCTCGGGGGCGAGCCGGGCGAGCCGCGTGTCGAGGTCCGTGTCCGGGCGCAGTTCGAAGCCGGGGACCACGAGGACGTCCACCTCGCGCACGGGACGCACGTCCAGACTCGCGCCGCCCGAGGCGGTGACCCGGCGGCGGGGCGAGACGACCGACACCCGGTACCCGGGCGCGTCCGGTCCTGCGACATGCCCAGCCATCGTCAACAGGTCGGGGACGCCGAACACTTCGGACGCGAAGCAGCCCGGGTACGCCATGACCCCGATCCGCAGCGCACCCGGCCCGGCGCCCGGACCCACACCGTCCTCCGCCTGCCGCGCCGCCTCCGCCATCGCTCCCGTACCCCCTGGTGTCCCCGGCCCCGGGCCGCCCACCGGGTCGCGTGTGGCGAGATTACCCCTGGCCTTGGCGATCCCGCCCCTCACCCGGCTGCCGACCCCGGGACCAGGCTGGACCCATGAGCGACGACGATCCGATCACCGACTTCACCCGCCGGAGCGTGGCCGTTGAGGGGGTGGAGAAGACGGTGTACGTGGCCGGGGTCGGGCCCGCGGTCGTGGTGCTGCCCGAGATGCCGGGCATCAGTCCTGACGTCCTGCGGCTCGCGCGCTGGGTGCGGGACGCGGGCTTCACCGTCCATGTGCCTTCCCTGTTCGGGACGGACGGTGCCTTCCCCACGGTCGAGGGCGGCCGTAAGGTCGTCCGCCGCGCCTGTGTCAGCGCGGAGTTCCGCGCCTTCGCCGGGGGCGGCACCAGCCCGGTGACGGTCTGGCTGCGCGGCCTGGCGCGCCAGGCCCACACCGCGTGCGGTGGGCCGGGGGTGGGCGCGATCGGCCTGTGCTTCACCGGCAACTTCGCCCTCACCATGGCCCTGGAGCCGGCGGTGATAGCCCCGGTGGTCAACCACCCGTCGCTGCCGCTCGACGACCCCGGCGGACTCGAACTCGACGCGGCGGACGCGCGCGCGGTGCGCGACCGACTCGACCGCGACGGACTCACCGTCCTCGCCTACCGCTTCGAGGGCGACCGCTGGTGCACGGGTCAGCGCTTCGCCGCCTACCGCGCGCTGCTCGGCGACGCCTTTGACGGACGCGTCCTCCCGGACAGCGCCGCCAACCCGGTCCCGCCGCCCTTCTTCGCAGACATGGTCGGCACCCCGCACAGCGTCGTCACCGCCCATCTCGTCGACGAGGCCGGCCATCCCACGGTCCGGGCCCGCGACGAGATCCTCGCCTTCCTCACCGACCGGCTGCACCCGCACGGGAACCGACCGCTGGCTACCACCTGACCGGGCCCCAGAGGCCCGATGGAGGCGGCTGGCACTGGTCCGGGCGCGCGGCGCGCACCTACCGCACGGACCGTGGCCGGCGAGAGGCCGAACAGCCGGATGGGACGGACCGGATCGGCGGTGTGTTCGGCCTCATCGAGGATCGGCCCCACTCTGGACCCGGCCGGCATCGAAGGAGACCAGCGCCCGGAACCCGGGACCAGCGCCCGGAACCCGTCCCACTTCGGCCGACCCGGCCCGATGCAGGAAGCCGACGATGTCGTGCAGTGTGTATGTCCCTAATCACATCTCACGCGATCCTTTCAGACCGTGATCGCAAGCTTGCCCTGCACATTGCCGGCAGCCAGCACCTCGTGCGCTTCGGCCAGCCTCTCCAGCGGGAACACCTGCTGCAAGTGCACCCGAAGCTTCCCCGCCTCGACCATTTCGGTCAGTGCCTCCAGGCCGGCCGCGTCCGGCTCCACGCCGACCGCCGCGAAGCGTACGCCGGACTGCTCCGCCAGCTTCGGCAGGGTGGTGCTGAGCCGTTCCACCGCCGTCACCAGCACGCCGCCCTGCCGCAGCACGCCGAAGGAACGCTCGGCGTTCCCGCCGCCCAGGGTCTCCAACACCACGTCCACCGGCGCATGCCGGAGCACCTCGGTGTAGTCCTGCGTCCGGTAGTCGACCAGCTGGTCAGCACCCAAGGCGCGCAGGAACTCGTGCTTGGCCGCGCTCGCCGTGCCGATCACCTCCGCGCCGAGGTGTTTGGCCAATTGCACCGCGACGTGCCCGAGCCCTCCGCCCGCACCGTGGATCAGAACGCGCTGCCCCGCCCGCAGCTGCGCGATCTCCACCAGCGCGTGCCAGGCGGTCAGGCCGACCAGCGGTAGCGCCTCGGCCTCCTCGTGGCTGATGCCTGCGGACTTGCGGGCCAACTGCCGTGCGGGGGCGACCAGGTACTCCGCGTTCGCACCGGCCGCGGCCGGGAAGTACGGCATTCCATAGACCTCGTCGCCGACCTGGAACCGGTGCACACCCGGATCGACCTGCTCCACCACCCCGGAGACGTCCCAGCCCAGGACGAAAGGAGGCTCGCCCAGCAACGGGAACGCCCCGGAGCGGACGAACAGTTCCACGGGGTTGACGCTGGTCGCCCTGACGCGGACCAGTACCTGCGTCGGTCCAGGTACCGGCTTGGGACAACGTGCGCTTCTACGTTGACGCAGATGCCTATCTGGCCGCCTGCCCCTCGCGCCAGATCCTGGACGTGCTCGCCAACAAGTGGACCATGCTGGTCATGGGCGCACTGCCCGCCGGCCCGGTGCGCTTCGGTGAACTGCGGCGCCGCCTGGACGGCATCACCCAGAAGATGCTCACCCAGACCCTACGTACCCTGGAGCGGGACGGCCTGGTCACCCGCACGGTCTACCCGACCATTCCGCCAAAGGACGAATATGCGGCCACCGAACTGGGCGAGAGCGTCACCGCGCTGATGCACGCGATCCGCGCCTGGTCCGAGGAAAACATCAATGCCGTCCTGGACGCCCGCGACGCCCGGGCCGACCAGGAAGTCCAGCCGGTCACGGCCTGATCGCATCGGGCTCGACAGCGCCAGGTCGTCCTCGGACCGCTACTGACCTTGTTGGCGTGATGTCGTCAACGTGAGGCCGGTTTCGGCGAGACATCCATCGATGAGGTTGCTGCGGTACTGGATCTCGCGGAGG